>DASVNY010000424.1:0-3166 GCA_036383615.1 Chitinophagaceae bacterium | reverse complement strand
TTAAAAGGTATCGGCAAAAACGTTTCAGGCAGCGACCGCTTTTTTAAAGAAGGTGAGTTCAATGAAATAAAAGAAAAACTAGAGGCTGAAGGAATCCCCTGTTTCATCCAGGATGGAAAAGGAATAACAAGTGAAACAGATCTGGTGGTGGTATCAACAGCGGTGGAGGATACGGTGATCGAAGTGCAAAAAGCAAAGCAATTAAACATTCCCATTATTAAAAGAGCGGAGTTGCTGGCGATAATCGCGGCAAGCAAAAAAACAATAGCGGTAGGTGGCACAAGTGGCAAAAGTACTACCAGCGCTATGTTGTTTGATATTCTTGAACATGCGGGTTTGCAACCAAGCATTATCAGTGGCGCCGGCCTGGTTAGTATCATTAAGCAGGGAAAGATCGGCAATGCAAAAGTGGGGAGCGGAGATTGGTTGGTGATAGAGGCTGATGAAAGCGATGGCTCCATCGTACAATACAAGCCGGAAGTTGGTTTACTATTGAATGTTGATAAGGATCACAAAGAGATTGATGTGCTGATGGATGTGTTTGCAACCTTCAAAAACAATAGCAAGGTTTTCGTGGTCAACCAATCTCATTCACTCGCAAAGAAATTGTCTCAAAGTATTGACCAGGATTTTTCAGTTGATAAGGATCTTGCCACCGGATATACAGCCAGCGATTTTAAGCAAAATGGGTTGGCCATTTCTTTTTCCATCAATGGAACTGGTTTTAACCTGAACCTCGTGGGCAAGCATAATATGGAAAACGCATTGGCTGCTACAGCCGTTGCCAACCAGGTTGGAGTGGATATGGAAATTTGTGCAGCGACATTACAGCAATACGAAGGTATCTATCGCCGTCACCAGGTGCTGGGAACCAAAAACGGTGTTTGTGTTATTGATGATTATGCGCATAACCCGGTGAAATGTGCTGCAGCTATTGAAGCTTGTCAGCCTATTGCACCCAAAGTGATCGCCTGGTTCCAGCCACATGGATATGGTCCGACCAAATTTTTGCGTAATGATTTTGCAGAAGAGATAAGCAAAGCATTAAGAAGCGAAGATGAAATATGGATGAGTGAAATATTTTATGCAGGCGGCACGGCAACTAAAGATATTTCTGCCGCCGATCTTATCAATGATCTTAAAGCAAGAGGCAAGCAGGCTTTTTTTGTCGAAGATCGTAATGAGTTGTTGCAGGCAATACGCCCTCATTTTACCAATAACTGTGTGTTATTATTAATGGGTGCAAGGGACCCATCGCTGGAACAATTTGCGGGCAAGGTCTGGAAAGATCTATAAACTACACTGCTAATTCCGGTACAGCATTATTTTTTGCAACAGGCAGGAACATATACCAGCACAAAGCCATTAACAGGCTTGATTGTGCGATCGGCGTCTTGTCCTTTTCAAAACGAACAGAAGCATTTCCATCCTTTACATTAAATCCGCAGGCGATAAACGGTTTGTCCTTTGTTTCTTTATAAAGCACCAGTTCCGCGGGGTTATTGTGAATGTAGTAATAGAAGCGTTCATCATTGAGCTCGATGAAATTATTTTGTTCTTCCGTGCCGAGTTCACCGATACGGATACCATATTCATTCCGTAACACTGTTTTGTTCCTGAAAAAACCTTCCCGGCGAATAAGGAATACTCTTTTTTCTTCGGCAGATTCCAGTCTTGCCGTGTTAGAAAAAGGATGAAGAGTGAGCGTCAATAATTTTTTATCATTGTGCCAGAGATGGTAGATCTCGTTATTGGAGCCGGAACCTGCATTTTCCCAACGCATACAAAACAGTTTTAAAAGTGGTAAAGGGAGAATAAAGTACGAAGCTTTACAATGGATAGAGGCAGGTAACTTAAAATTAATATTAACTTCATATTGGAAAGGGATGGGTGCAAAACCTGTGGACAAGCTTTAAGTAATGCACAATGATCTCGAACTATTTAATTCATTCAACATGCTGACAAACAAGGAGAAAAAGTTTTTGGAAAGAGCTATCGAGCTATCCAGGGAAGGAATGGAAAATGGACAGGGCGGACCCTTTGGTTGCGTGGTAGTATTGGAAGATAAGATCGTTGGAGAAGGGAACAACCAGGTCACTTCATCGAATGACCCGACTGCACATGCAGAAGTAGTCGCCATTCGAAATGCCTGTGCCAGTCTGGGCACTTACCAGTTAACAGACTGCGAGATCTATACCAGTTGCGAACCCTGCCCCATGTGTTTGGGTGCTATTTATTGGGCAAGACCCAAAAGAGTTGTGTATGCCAATACAAGAGAAGATGCTGCGGCAATTGAATTTGATGATGATTTTATTTACCAGGAGATAAATGCTTCCATGGAGGATAGAAAGATACCTTTTGTACACTATCCTCATCCAATGGCCAAAGATATTTTTGACCAATGGAAAAACTGGGATGACAAGAAGAAATACTAAACTACTTTGGGTTCTTCTTGAAATAATCATCCAGCGATAAGGGCCCGCTTCCTTCGATAAAGAAAAAGATCAGCATTAATAATACTACCAGCGAAAAAGCAAATTCAGATTCGCCGGCGAATATCCCTCTTGGTGCATTGATAAATATCACTGCTCCCAAAACTATCGGGATCATTATTAATGTTGCCAACCTGGTAAATAACCCTGCGATAATGAGAAAACCGCAGATAAGATGAAGCCAGGTGATAGCTAATGAAATCCATTCCAGGCTATTCGAAACATTATTTTCTATTAATAATGCTTCAAGATTCACCGTATTGTTCATGAAGGAGATGCCCTTTAAAAAAAGACAGATGCCAAGCGCTACTCTTGGCAATACCAGCCACCGCGGGTGATGGGTGGCACTCCATTTTTCAATTTGGTGCAGCATACCCATAACTTATCATTTAGATGAATAAGCATGTTTTTTTGACAAGTAAAAGGTACAAAATTCGTGCAGGGGTGGCAAAACAAGTAATGAACATTTCTATCCGCTCATTTTCCGGATGATCATATAGCAAAGAATAACAAGCAGTAATAAAATAATTACAGAAATATAGAGCAATGATTGATCCTTCAATTTTAACTTTTCACGCCGTTGTTTTTTCTTTTCGGTCTTCTTTTTCAGATCGCGGTTGAGCATTTCAACCATATAAGAAACCTGCTCTTTATCCCGGAAAGATTTTAATCCC
>DASVNY010000423.1:0-4274 GCA_036383615.1 Chitinophagaceae bacterium | reverse complement strand
AATTCCTGTATTTGTTCCGTTCCGAGAAAGTAAGGGCTGATGCCTTGCGTGATGATGGTCCTTTTTTTCCCGTTCTGCAGCAGGCACCATTCAGCTTTTGTGGCTCCGCTATCCGCGATAAGTTTTACTGTTGAAGGCATGATTATGGTTAATGGTTTTTGTTCCTCAATCGTTCATTTTTTGTTGAATGCAATTGCCATATATCAAACATCAGGAACAAAAACGAACTTTTGGCTATTTTGCGTCAAATTACATAATTAAGGTTTACAATGAGGAACAAAAAATTGCAGGTTTGGTTGCCGTTGATCTTTGCGATAGTGATGATCTTGGGAATGTTCTTTGGCTACAAACTTCATGAACAGACAGGCAGCAAAGGCTTTTTCACTAAAGAAAGAGGAGGCTCACTTGCGGAGGCTCTTGAGATCATTCGCAGGAATTATGTTGACTCGGTTCGCATGGATTCATTAGAGGGCAAAGCGATCAGGGAAATGATCAATGAATTAGATCCTCACTCCTATTATCTCCCCCCGGTTGATGTGGTGGAAGCGAAACATGAACTTGAAGGCAATTTTGAAGGCATTGGTGTTGAATTCAATGTTTTTGATGATACCGTAAATGTTATCTATGTAATTGCAGGTGGCCCGAGCGACAAGGCCGGTATGCAGGTTGGCGATAAAATATTAAAAGTAAATGGCTCCCCGCTTACAGGGAGAGTATTTGAAACAGATGAAATAAAAAAAGTTATCAGGGGCGAAAGAGGCTCAACCGCCAGCCTGTTAGTGCTTAGAGACAAGGATGAAGTAACGCTAAATGTTACCAGGGGTAGCATTCCTGTTTCTTCGATCGATGCCGCTTATATGATCGATAAGACAACTGGTTATATCAAACTGAATAAATTCACCAAGAACAGTTATGAAGAGTTCATGCAATCGCTGGAAAGATTGCAAAAAGAGGGATTGCAGAACCTGATCTATGACCTTCGTGGCAATGGCGGTGGTTTTATGGAAGAGGCAGTGGAAATGGCTGATGAGTTCCTCGATGGAGATAAACTTATTGTTTATACAAAGGGAGTCAACAGTAAGAAAAGAGAATATAAATGCAGAAGACCGGGTTTGTTTGAAAAAGGCAAGCTCACCATATTAATTGATGAGCTTTCCGCCAGCGCCAGTGAAGTATTGGCCGGAGCCTTGCAGGATTGGGAAAGGGCAACTATTATCGGGCGTCGCAGTTTTGGAAAAGGGTTGGTGCAGGAACAATTTGATCTGAGTGATGGCTCGGCCATTCGTCTTACCATTGCCCGTTATTACACACCGCTTGACAGGAGCATCCAGCGCCCGTATGAAAAAGGAAGAAAAGTGTATATGGATGAATTATGGGAACGCTATTCAAATGGCGAGTTGCTTTCTGCCGATTCCAATAAAATACATAATGGCAAAGAATATAAAACGCATAGTGGCAAACTTCTTTACGGTGGCGGTGGCATTATGCCTGATATTTTTGTGCCTATTGATACGACCCGCTACCAGCAACGCGTAAACAGGTTATTGGTAAATGGCAAATTCAGCAAATCAGTCTATACCTACTATTTGCAACACAGGCAACAAATCGAGCAATACAAAACAGCCGGTGACTTCGCGGCAAATTTCAATGACGTAGAAGGTATGTGGATGGGGCTAACAAAAATTGCCGCTGCTGATTCTGTAAATCTTTCTACCATCAGCGAAGAAGATAAACAGGATCTTAAACAAAGACTGAAAGCTTTACTGGCCCGTTATAAATGGAGAAATCCTGGTTTTTTCCAGGTGCTGAATGTTGATGATGCAATGGTTAAGAAATCGTTGGAAGTAATGGCTAAATGATCCGCTTCTTGCCGGTATTAATGAGAGCTTTCAGACCTCACTCCCATGGTGATCATTTCTTTTACGGCTTTCGCTAAAAAATCTTTACCTGTATCATTCAATACAAGATTTTTACCATCATTGATCAATTCAAGGGTTAGTTGCCCTTTCTCATTACTTTGAGCCAGGAGTTTCTTTTCATTCTTTTGATAAGTAAGATAGCCATAGGGCGAAATGCTTTCGATGCTGGTTGAATCTTTGCTGAATTTTATGGTCCCGCTGTATTTTATTTTTATTGAAGAGGTTCCATCGCTTGTGTTAATAGAAGTAACCCTGGGTGAATGATGTCCGCAAGATGTAAGCAATATTATGATACTGAAAGCAGCTAAGCCTGGTTTGTTTTTCATAACTCTTTTTAATAAGACAAACCCGGTTGATGAACCAGGTTTGCAGGGATTAAGGTTGATTATTTGTCTTTATTATCATCCCACCATTGCTTTTCGATCTTGTAAGAACCGAATAGGCCAAGACCACCACCGATAGCAATAAGGGCAAAATAGATCGGGATGTTTTGTTCATGATCCCTGAAACCATTTTCCATACGGGGGATCAATACATAGTTATCTAAAACATAGGCTAAGAACAGTCCCACGCCTGCTCCTGTGAGCAACAAGGCCCATTTCAAATTTTTATAAGGAGCCGGGCGATTGGCAAATTCCTTTGGGTTCATGTTTTTTTCGATCATCGCCAGGTTCTGACGGGTTTTCAGGTAATAGATACCAAAGATCATGGCAAACCCGCCTACGAACATGGTGATCGGTATTAAAGCTTCTGCGCCGTGCATAAAATCAAGTTTATAATTTAAAAATTTGGTTCGCTTTGTTCTTATGACTACCGGCTTTTGGCCGGGGTTACAGTCTTCAGGAACATTTTTTCAAAGAAACCGGTTTACAGGAACTATGACCACTGCCCATTAGAACAGGTTACAGCCCTGGAAAAACAGCCGCGAGCCATGGGCTATGAGCTTCGAGACTTCAATATGGCTATTGTACTATAGGTCTCATAGCTCATAACTAATGGCTCGAAGCCGATGGCGAAATAACCGTACTTTGTGGTAACCAAATTTGCAGTGCTGTAGTCATATTAGCAGCATGTCAACCGGACTGAATGATAACGAGATCATTAGCAAAGTGCTTAATGGTGACCAACAGGCTTATGCCATTTTGGTGCACCGTTACCAGAACTATGTATTCACCCTGACCCTGAGAATGATCAGGAGCCGGGAGGATGCAGAGGAAGTGGCGCAGGATATATTTATTAAGGCCTATCGTTCTTTGTCAAATTTCAGGGGTGATTCAAAATTCAGCACCTGGCTTTATACGGTTGTGAATACGACCTGTATCACTTTTTTGCGGAAAAAGAAGCTGGAAACACATTCTTTGGATAACGAAAACGTTTTTGCCGCGGCTGATAATATTGATTCGGGGGTGAAAGCCAACCTTATTGAACAAAAGTCAAGATCAGCGATGGTGAACAATGCGATTGGTTTGCTTGGTCCTGATGACGCACAAGTGATCACCTTATTTTATAAAGGAGAACAAAGCCTTGAAGAAATAGCACAAGTGCTGGGCATTGAAATGAATACGGCCAAAGTGCGTTTGCACCGCGCAAGAACAAGATTGAAAGAAAAAATGCAGCAGCATTTTAGTGAAGAAGTGAAAGACATTTATAATTAAAAATCATTTGCTATGGAAGCAAATATGAATAACATCGAGGAACGGCTCTGGAACTATATTGATGGAACCAGTTCCAATGAGGAGAAGACAGTAGTTGAAAAATTACTGGCAACTGATACTGCCTGGAAAGAAAAGTATCATGAGTTGTTAGAATGGAATAAATTGCTACAATCCTCCGAGCTTGAAGCACCATCCATGCGTTTCAGTAAAAATGTGATGGAAGAGATCGCAAAGCTGCATATCGCTCCCGCTACCAAATCATATATCAATAAGAAGATCATCATGGGATTGGGCATTTTCTTCCTGGCGATGATAGTTGGTTTTCTTATTTATGGTTTTGGCCAGGTGGATTGGTCGGAAGGCGAAAGCAGCAATATTGCTCAGAAAATAGGAAACATCGATTACGGCAAGTTCTTTAATAATACCTGGGTGAATGTGTTCATGATGATCAATGTGTTGCTGGGTCTGGTTTTGCTGGATAATTATTTAAGCAATAAACGAAAAGAGTATAGAAAAGAAGCTTAGTGATCTTAAATCATTAAGTCCGGTTGCCCCTTCATCTTTTAAGATCGGAGGGGCTTTTTTATGAACAGAAGAACAGATGAACAGATGAACAGATGAATATTGAAGTAAGTGGCTCATTCACTATTTTTATCGAAATACCCGCATTCGTAGGAATGAAGATCGTTTTACTACCAGA
>DASVNY010000422.1:0-2865 GCA_036383615.1 Chitinophagaceae bacterium | reverse complement strand
GTCTTGGTTTTTATAAAACAGGCGATTTTGTTTTATCACCGGGTTTTAATTTCCTGAATAATAAAGCTTCTTATTTCGGCCATTCAGAAAAAGACAATAAAAGCTATTTCTCCTTTGGAGCATCCGGGTTAGTGATTGGTGGCGCCGATCGTACGCGCAATAATAAAAAACGCAGCAGCGCTTTTGCGCTGGCGATAAACAGGATGGCAAGTTTTGGCGGCAACCTCGCCTATAGCGGAATAAATAACCAGAGCTCCTATTCACAAAAATTTCTCGAAGAGATCAGTAAAAACAACGATAGGAGCGGTAACAGTGTAGCACAGAACTATCCTTTCGGAACCAGTCTTGCTTTTAATACTTACTGGATAGACACCGTTGCCGGTGGAACAGAAGGAAATTTTTTGTTCAAGACCCGTGCACCCATTGCTACAGGTCTCATTCAGCGAAATGTCATTAATACCAAAGGCGGTTTGACTGAACTTGCATTAGCCGGCGCAGGCAATTTCAATGATAAACTCTATGCAGGCTTTACATTAGCTTTTCCATTACTGAGGTATGAAAGAGAGTCCAGTTTTTCTGAGGGAGATGCAACCGAAAACGAGAATAACAATTTTGATTATGCTACTATCAATGAGAGCCTCACTACAAAGGGCGGTGGTGTCAATTTAAAATTGGGTGTGATCTATAAACCCGTTGAATATGTCCGTCTTGGTTTAGCGATACATACGCCAACTTTTTTTCAGCTAACAGACAAATACAGCACTGAAGTAGTAACGAATACTGAGGGCTATAAAGGGATATTAAACCAGAACTCTGACGATATGGTGGGTGAGGGACAATTCAAATACTGGCATTTTACTCCTTATCGTATCATGGTAAGTGGTTCTTATGTATTGAGAGAAGTGGAAGATGTAAGAAAACAAAAAGGATTTATCACTGCCGATATCGAGTTTGTAAATTACAAAGCTTCCTCTTTCACTACCGATCCCGATTATGATGATCAGCAATCAAAAGACTACCTGAAATCATTGAATAATACTATTGACAAAGCTTACAAACCTGCTTTCAATTTCAAAATTGGTGGTGAATTAAAATTCACAACAGTGATGGTTCGCTTAGGTGGCGCTTATTATGGTAATCCGTATAAGAACATCGCTGGTGAAAAAGGTCATCGTTTTCAATTGACCGGCGGTTTAGGCTATCGTAACAAAGGGATCTTTGTTGACCTTGGCTATGCCCATACAATGGGCAAGGATGTTCATTTTGCTTATCGTTTGGAGAATGGTCCTTTCAGAGCTGCGAATATCAAGAACACCGGGGGCAATGCTGTTTTAACTCTAGGATTTAAAATATAGTCGTAACCACACACTAACTGGCTGACTACGCACCCGCTGAATGGCGGGTGTTTTTTATGAGCTACCGTGCCACGGTTAACAGGAATCCGGATGACTTAATATCTTTAACCTATGGCCGATACAATAACACCGCCGAAAGGAGAAATACTGATTTACAAAGCCAAGGACGGTACCCAGCAACTAGATGTGCGATTGGAGGATAATACCGTTTGGTTAAACCAAAAACAGATAGCCGATCTTTTTGGTATTCAGCGTCCTGCAATCACTAAACACCTTTCTAATATTTTTAAGTCGGGGGAGTTAACTGAAAAATCAGTTAGTTCCATTTTGGAACATACTGCCAAAGACGGCAAAACATATAAAACACAATTTTATAACCTGGATGCAATAATTTCTGTTGGATACAGGGTTAACTCACGAAAAGCTACAAGATTTCGTATTTGGGCCACGGGTATATTAAGAGATCATTTAGTATCGGGGTACACTCTTAATGAAAAACGATTATTGCAGGTCCAGCAAAATATGAAACACCTGGAACAAACTATAAAACTTCTACAGCAAACCGGGCAAGGCAAGGAATTATCTGACATAGAAACCAAGGGCCTCCTGGAAATCATTACCAACTACACGCAGAGTTTCATTTTGCTGAACCAGTTTGACAGCAATGAACTTACCACAAGTAAACTAAATGAAAACGTTACTTACGAAATTGAATATGACCAAGCAGTCACAGCAATTGCGGAATTGAAAAAACAATTAATAAAAAAGAAAGAAGCTTCTGCTTTATTTGGCACCGAAAGAAATGAAGCCTTTTCCGGGATCTTAAACTCAGTTGTGCAAACTTTCGATCGAGAATATTTGTATAAAAGCATCGAAGAACAGGCTGCCCATCACTGTATTTTGTTATCAAGAATCACCCGTTTACGGACGGCAATAAACGCATCGGCGCCTTTTTATTTGTATGGTTTCTTGAAAAGAACAAACACCGTTTTAAAAAATCAGGTGAGCTTAAGATCAATGACAATGCGCTGGTAGCTCTGGCCCTACTGTTAGCCCAAAGCAATCCTGAAGACAAAGAACTTATGATAAAACTTGTCATCAATCTTATCAAGGGCTAAAAAAGACAAATCATTTCGGTATATACTTAATCGCCTTCTCCCATTTCTCCACCCATCCGCTCTTCACTTTGCCCTGTGCATTGAAACCGCTGTTCAGTGAAAAGTCGTACCCAAACTCAGCGCCGATCATGCCGCCGGCTAAATCGCCGCCGGCACTCCCCCTCATCCCAAGGTCTGCGAATTCATTATTAGCATCAAACACCATATAGAACTGCTGTTTGATAGAACCGGAAGCCACGCCTTTGAAACTTCCTTTAATACCAGCACCAACATATAATGTGGATGTGCCAGTTTTGAATTTCTTTTCCAGTCCCACATTGATCAACTTATAAACATCTGCTTCGACATTATATCCATTGCAATCCGCTTTCAGCTTAGCCACTTTAAATGAC
>DASVNY010000421.1:0-5521 GCA_036383615.1 Chitinophagaceae bacterium | reverse complement strand
CGTATTATTATCCACCACTGCATAAACGATCTTGGGATTGCCGGGATAAACAGCGAGACCGATCCTGCCTATTTTATCACCAGTCATAAATCCTGAGCCCGGTGCTGAAACAAGCTTCCATGTTTCGCCACCATCGCTGCTTTTGTAGATGCCGCTTGTTTTTCCGCTTTCTTCAAATTTCCAGGCACGGCGAACACGGTACCACATCGCGGCGTAAACTTCTGCTGGGTTGGATGGATTGATATCAAGATCAACACAGCCGGTATTATCATCTACAAACAATGTTTGCTTCCATGTTTTGCCACCATCGGTTGTTTTATAAACACCTCTTTCTTTGTTGGAAGAATATAAATGACCGAGGGCCGCTACCCATGCGGTATTATTATCGGTGGGATGCAATTGAATTTTGCCGATATGATGAGATTCAGGCAGGCCAAGATATTCCCAGGTCATTCCATTGTTAGTGCTTTTATAAACGCCGATGCCCGCATAAGAAGAACGGCTGCTGTTTACTTCGCCGGTGCCTACCCAGATGGTCCTGGTTTTCCAGTTCACGGCAATATCACCGATGAACAACACATCAATGCTATCCATGATGGGCGTAAAACTCTGGCCATTGTTTTTGGTGTGCCAAAGTCCGCCCGTAGCATAAGCCACATAGAACTCGGTGGGGTCATCGGGGTTGGCATCAATATCCACTACACGGCCACTCATTACGGTAGGGCCAATATTGCGGAATTTAATTTCATTCAGAACTGATTTGGCCTCAAGCGCTTTTCGTTGCTCGATTTTTTTCATTCGTTCCGCAGCAGGGGTGGCACCCACCTGTGCGAAGATCATGGATTGAATAAGTAAATGTGCGGATATAAGCATGCACAGAGCCAGTAAATTCCCTTTAGTACCGGCTTTTTTTAACAGGCGAAACATAAATGCAGTTAATTTTCGTTAGTAAATTGCAGGGCATTCAAACTTACTAAACAATGCGATTTATTCTTCCATTATTGTTGTTTATTTCCGTGGAGGGTTTTGGCCAGTGGAAAACCTATATGATCGGGCGGAGAGGAGATACCCTGAACAGGGTGGATATGCAAGGCAAAAAACAGGGCCCCTGGGTTTTGCATGTGGATGAAGTGCGGGGTGAGGAGGGTTATGATGAGCAGGGATATTTTCTCGATGATAAAAAGGATGGATTGTGGGTTCGGTTCTCATTGATGGGTGATAAAATCGCGGAAGAAAATTATCGCTGGGGAAGCCTTGATGGGAAATCCCGTTATTATACAAGGAATGGCGGATTGATCAGGGAGGAATCATGGAGAGCCGTTGATCCGAATAAAACATTTGACACCGTAGATGTGGTTGATATAAAGGACCCAACTAAGGTGGTTGACCGTGTGATCGTGAAAGTAACGGGGCAAACCAATAAGCATGGCACCTGGACCTATTTTGATCCGATGTGGGGAACGATCGTGAAGACGGAAAGATATTTTGTCAATAAGCTGCAGTCAGGAGATGAGAATGGTATGGCAGGCACGGGGGGAGAGGATGATGATATCAGGCCACTCGATATAAGCAACGGCAAAACAGCCAAGGCAAAAACAGATACTGCAGGTAAAAAGCCGGCACCCAAACCGCAAGCTATATTGGATTACGAAAAAAAGAACTCCGGTAAAAAGAAGATCAAGTCAAGAGATGGGCAGACGGGGTTGTGAGCTATAATTATAATCCTTGTATGCGGATAATATTAATACCCATTCTTTTTATCTCACTTAATACAAAGGCCCAGTCTCCGGGTACGACTGGTTGTGAGAAATACATAAATGTGAGTGTACAGGTAATTTTATATGATTATGATAGTATAATGAAGAAGCAACCGAAGATGGAACCAGGTTGCTATATAAACGTAATCTCTACGCATGAATTAAAGTCCGAAAAACCCGGATTTTTCATTGAGAGCTTTGTGATGTTTTATCAAAATAGCGATGGTGATATAATAGAAATACCCAATGCAGGATCAGGTTTTGGTAATAGTATAATAGCGAGCCTTTCCAGGTTAAAAACAAATACTACGTTATACTTTGACTGTATAAAAGCAAGAAATAAAGACGGGGCCATGTTTTATTTAAAGCCCTTTAAATATGAATATGTCAAATCCTGATCGTACAGGGGTATTTACTGTTCGCAAATTTTAACGACACTGTATTTTACTGTTGTTTCAATAATTTGAGTTTTCCCCTCTTGATCTGTATAAATAATTTTTACAGGAGTTGAGTATTTACCTGGCTTATTGCTTGCTTTAAATTGATATATAGCATTTCCATAATCGTTTAAAGCTACAGGTTTTTCATTCACGATGATTTCCGGGTTGGATCGTCTTTCGAATGATCCTATGCCAGCAATAATTTCTATAAGATCACCAGGTTCTACAACTTTTGAGCTTTGGCCAACTATAGCACTGGTATAGCCGTCCATCCCACAAAAGCCATTGGGAACTTGTTCGTGACAAAACGTTGATATCTTATTTTCAATTACTTTAATATAGTTCTGGAGTTTTATTAGAAAAGCCGAGATAGACGAAGAAGAAGCATTCTTTAAAAAAGACCTATAAAAGCTGGTTTCATGAATATCTGCTGGTGAGGTCAATTTTTCCATTTCAAGAATCGGGGCAAATGTCAGATTGATCAATGAATCTGTACTTAGAATATCCGCTTTATATTTTTGTATTTTCTTAAAAAGATCAATTGCTTTTTCTTTATCGATCTTATTGTTTTTTAGTTTTTCTATATAGTCATAGAACGATACAGATAGATACTTTATCTGTTCTGCTTTAGGAAACCAGATTTTAGCTTTTTCATGGGTAATCGGATCAGCCATTTTATCTTCAAGTGAGACAAGAATTGTTGCCGTAGAATTATTCAGTGATTTATTGGAATTGGCCAGGCTTTCCTCCATCGCTGCGATAATTGCTTTATCCGTTTTAGAACTGTTATCGCAGGAGAAAAGAAAAATAGCTGAAAAAGCAACGATTGATCTCAGAAAACGAAGACGCATAACAGTGGTTTTCCACGAAACGGGAAAGACCACTATTTATTTTGGCAACAGTAAGTTATTTTGGTTCCCCATTGTATTTCGCAGGAGCTCTGCCGCACTTTTACATTTAATATTTTACATTCTCCTACTAAAGTATTCCCTGAAAAACAACAACTGATACTGCACCGCATTTCTCCAATAGGGCCACTCATGTTTGCCCGGCCGTTCAATATAGTCGTGTGGTATTTTCAACTGCAACATCTTTTGATGCAATTGCTGGTTGGCTTTGAATAAAAAATCCGTTGTGCCGCAATCGATGATGATAGCGAGAGAGTCTTTGGGGTAATCGTCAACGATATTCATGACGGAGTATTTCTTCCAGTTATCAGCATATTGAATGGTATCGCCGATCAGTTTGCGTATCTCATAACTGTTTTTTATCCCGTTCAGATCAACGGCGCCGCTCATGCTGCCACAGGCGCCAAAAAAGCCGGCGTTCCTGAAACCTAAAAACAATCCGCCATGACCACCCATGCTTAATCCTGTGATAGCACGACCGCTTCTATCTTTGATCGTGTTGTAATGTGCATCAATATAAGCGGGTACTTCTTTAGCGATATAGGTTTCATATTGCATGGTTGAGTCAAGTGGGCTGTCGAAGTACCAGCCGGCATTGCCTCCATCTGGACAAACGATGATCATATTAAAAGCATCGGCATGTTCTTTCAATTGCGGCACACGAATGATCCAGTTGCTATACCAGCCACCATAGCCATGCAGGAGATAAACCACAGGGAAAGCGGTTTTGCTTTTCTTATAATTAGCCGGCTTGATCACAACAGCTTTGATATCTTTTTTCATCGTTTTGCTGTAAATATTCACAGTGTCAACAGTAGCTGCGTTAAGTAGAAAAACTGTTAGCAGGGCTATTAACAAACTGGAACCTTTTTTAATGCGAGTAGTTTTTTTACCACATAGGATCATAGGTGCATAGGTTGCACATAGGTTAGTTTTTTGGAAGCCTCGAATAATACTCATTCACTAATGTTTTTTGTCCTTCTTTAAAAATATTTGTACAGTTGAAATTGATCAATATTCCCTTAGGTTTTTCCAAAAGCTTCATATATGAAAGAAGAATAGCTTCATGTACAGGCGCAAAACAATCTATTGATTTTAGCTCTACAATGATAAGGTCCTCCACCAAAACATCCAATCTGAGTTCGGCTTCAAGATGTATCCCTTTATAGGAAATGGGTACATTCTGTTGTCGGAAATAATTCAGCCCTTTTAAACCAAGCTCATGCACAAAGCATTTTTCATATATACTTTCTAACAGGCCCGGGCCAAGTTGTTTATGAACCTCGATTGCACACCCGATAATACTGTAGGTCAGGTCATCAATATATTTTTGTGTTAGCGTCATTCCGCTATGTGGCACTATGTTTCTATGATCCTATGTGGTGAATAGAAAAGTAAGTTAGGTATTTCAAAACAAAAAAACCACTCCGCCTGGAGTGGTTTTGTATGATTTAGATTTGTATTAAAATTAAAACCCTTTCTTCTCATTCGCCTTCTGCATCGGGTTAATGCCCTGCGGAGGCGTTACGCCTTGTTTTTGTTTATAAACCTGGAACTTGCTTGGTGCGGCGATCGTGTTCCAGCTATTGTTGGATTCATTGATGTCTGCTGTTTCTTTATAAGGATCGAGTTTTACTGAAGCTACTTCTTTGTCCTTCATAAATGTCTTGATCACCTTGGTCTCATTATATCTCCATATTTGCGCCGGTATCCTGTCGATCTGTTTGGTGCCATCTTTAAATGTCCACTCAATGATCAAAGGCATTACAAGACCACCTTTATTACTGAAAGTAAGCTCATAAAAATGCTTCTCAGCATACTTTTGTTTAGCTTCTTCATCCAGTGGCTCGAGAAACGCTTTTTGTTCTACAGGATATCGAGTACTATCATATTTTTCAAGACCGCGATCATATTTCCAGTAGAAATCACGAAGCGTAGTGTCCCTATCGGTTGCAAAAACAATATCCTTGTCCTCACGGTTGCGAACTTTCGATAGATCTTCAAAATCGTTTACAATTGGTTTTGGTAAACTTCTCATCACAGTTGTATCTCTCATTTGTTGAGGTATCGCTGCCACGTCAGGTTTTGCATATTTCACCGTGTCCAGTGAAATATCAACAGCTTCCGTGCTATAGAACCAACCTCTCCAGAACCAATCGAGGTCCTCGCCCGTTGCATCTTCAATAGTGCGGAAGAAATCCGCCGGTGTTGGATGTTTAAAGGCCCAGCGACGTGCATATTCACGGAAAGCATAATCAAATAATTCACGGCCGAGGATCGTTTCGCGCAAAATATTCAAACCAGTTGCCACTTTATCATAAGCGTTCCTTCCGAAATTGATAATGTTTTCAGAGTTGGTCATGATCGGCTCCAGTTGATCCTTTGGCAACTTCATATAGTCAGTGATGGTCCATGC
>DASVNY010000420.1:0-7300 GCA_036383615.1 Chitinophagaceae bacterium | reverse complement strand
AGTACATTGACATGTGTTTCGCTTAATGCAAGTGCCGCTGCCGGTTGAGTGATAACAATATTGTTCAAAACAGCTGTACATCCATTCGCATCAGTTACTGTCACGTTATAAGCACCCGCCGGAAGTGAAGTGATATCCTGTGTAGTTGCCCCATTGCTCCATGCATATGTGTATGGTGATGTGCCGCCAGTTACTGTCAGGTTTATAGAACCGGTTGAGTTACCAAAGCAAAGTACATTGACATGTGTTTCGCTTAATGCAAGTGCTGCTGCCGGTTGAGTGATAACAATATTGTTCAAAACGGCTGTACATCCATTCGCATCAGTCACTGTCACGCTATAAGTACCCGCAGGAAGTGAAGTGATATCCTGCGTGGTTGCCCCATTGCTCCATGCATATGTGTATGGTGATGTACCACCAGCAACCGTCAGATCAATTGAACCAGTTGAGTTACCAAAGCAAAGTACATTGACATTTGTCTCACTTAATGCAAGTGCTGCTGCTGGTTGGGTGATAACAATATTGTTCAAAACAGCTGTACATCCATTTGCATCAGTCACTGTTACATTATAAGTACCCGCAGGAAGTGAAGTAATGTCCTGCGTGGTTGCTCCATTACTCCATGCATATGTGTATGGTGATGTGCCGCCAGTTACTGTCAGATTTATAGAACCGGTTGAGTTGCCAAAGCAAAGCACATTAACATGTGTCTCACTTAATGCAAGTGCTGCTGCTGGTTGGGTGATAACAATATTGTTCAAAACAGTTGTACATCCATTTGCATCAGTCACTGTTACATTATAAGTACCCGCAAGAAGTGAAGTAATGTCCTGCGTGGTTGCTCCATTACTCCATGCATATGTGTATGGTGATGTGCCGCCAGTTACTGCCAGATCAATTGAACCAGTTGAGTTACCAAAGCAAAGTACATCGACATGCGTCTCACTTAAGGCAAGTGCTGCTACAGGCTGAGTGAGTGTAACATTTAGCGGTGATGCTGAACATCCATTCGCATCAGTCACTATTACCGAGTAGCTACCTGCAGCCAGACCTGTTTGATCTTGTGCCGTTGCATTTACTCCTGTACCTGTCCATGCATAAGTGTATGGACCAACTCCACCTGAAGGCGTGATATCGATCGCCCCGGTTGATTGACCAAAGCATAAGATGTTTGTTTGTGATGTCAGCGCCACTGCAACCGCCGATGCAGGTTGAGTGAGCGTAATACTTAATGCAGTAGAAGAACAATTATTCGCATCAGTGACAATAACAGAATAATTGCCCGCTGTTAAACCAGTTTGATCTTGTGCAGCTGGATTCACACCTGTTCCAGTCCAAGCGTAAGTATATGAGCCCGATCCTCCAGAAGGAATTATATCAATAGCGCCAGTTGAGGTTCCGTAACAAAGAATGTGAGTTTGAGAAGAAAGAGTAACAGTAGGCAGACTGTTTACAATTACTGTAACAGTTGAGCTGCTATTATTACAAGAAGCTACATTAGGAGATAATGTGACTTGATAATAATAGATACCTGCAGATAATGAAGGTGAATATGTAGATGCAGTAGCGCCGGGTATATTGCTCCAAGGACCTGATGAAGATATGCCTGATTGCCACTGATACTGCATTACACCAGTACCTCCGGCGATGTTTCCCGTTAAGGTAATTGGCACCCCTAAGCAAAATGCTCCATCGCCTGATGCTGTAATAATAGGATCGTTAACAATATTAATGGTCTTGATGGCCGTCGAAACAACAGTACCGCATGCATCTGTGATTACGCAGTTAATTTCATGTGTCCCAGGAGAAATAATACCTGAAGGATTATAGCTAGCCGAGTTAGTACCGACCGGATTTGAATTCTCATACCATTGATATGAATAAGGTAATTGTCCACCAGTCGTACCAGTGATAGTTAGAACAGCGGGATTGTAACCTATACATGCTTCTACAAAGTCTGTATTGTGTGAGCCGGGACTCAGTGGTGGATTAACTGTGAGTGTTGCTATATTAGAAGTAATAGGAGTTCCACATGCATCAGCTGTAACCACAACAGAATAATTACCAGCATCTCCAGCATTTACTGATGAAATATTGTATGATGCAGTTGTGGCACCTCCGATGGGATTACCATTGAATAACCATTGGTATGTCAATGGCGCATCTCCACTGGCTACAACGCTAAAAGTTATTGTACACCCAATTCCTGTAGTTTGAGAAATAGGTTGAGTAGTAATATTTGCAGGACACTGTGCGTTTACTTTTATAATAGCAAAAAGCGATACAATAAACACAAAGAACCCTCTCGTCACCCCACACCTCAGGCAACGAACCGTATCAAACAACACAGTCCAACAGTCAATATTTTTTATGTTATACACCATTCCAGTTTATAAACTTCGGCAGTTCATAAAAGCCTCATGGGCCGGATGGTTTAGCATCAGCTATTGGAATTTTTCGCGGCTATTCACGGAATACCCGGATACTGTTTCAGAAACCTTTAGAAAATGTGCTGGGGTTTTAAAGAGGATACATAAATGAGTTGATTGAAGTCAACTCTACTTACAACAAGAGTCGCTCTTTGTAGTCCAAATTGTAGCCCTGAACGGGATATGCTATAGCATGAATAGATCCTGGCGTGTAGAGAATCTCCATTTGTTGTCGGTTTACTGGTTATGTAAGGCGGCTGATCAGGGAGGATTTGAATCTACACAGGTTATTAAAAGATAGGACTTTAGAACAGGCCATAAATGTAGAAACTAAACCTCATTTTTTATATACCCCAAAAGCAGTAGCGTTGGATTTAATGTCGATTTAATCGTTAGAATATGGTCCGGGGCTCGGGTCAAAATGTAGTTTTAACCACGACAAGAACAGAAATTTGAACTACAAATAAACGCAGGACAATAGAAACTATACGTAACACACTATCGTCAAACAATTTAGAAAGAAAAAAACGTTAAAATATCATGCTTACAACTGTAAGCCTCATAAACCCGTAAAATCACGCTCTTCTATTAAATGGGAAAGAAAAAAAATTCTGATTGGGGATAACTATTTTCCAAAACCGGCCACCGAAGCACGAAATCGCCCCGATCGGAGCCTGACTGCCCCACTGACTTTTGACTACTGACTCACTGACTACTCACCACCACTTTACTATCCAGCACCGTCTTCTTTTCAATACCTAATTCCTCCCCCTTGGCTTGTATCAGTTGTAATAAAACAGAGGTAGCTTTCTCTGCCTGCTCATAAGGAAACTGTTCAACCGACGCGACTGGCGGATGATCAAGATAACTGGTAACAGGAAGATTGGCATAGCTGACAAAAGAAATATCCTTATTGATCTGCAAACCCTGCTCTCTTGAATATTTGATCGCATCGAGTGCTACATAATCATTAAAAGCAATGACAGCCGTAGGCGGTTTGGCTAATGATAACAATTGTTGCATCGCCTGCTGTGTTTTTTCTTTGCTCAGATCCGTTTGAACGATCAGCTCCTCCTGCAATAGCAAACCGTTTTGCTTTAGTCCATCAGCATATCCGTCCAGTCTTTCTTGTGAAGGCTTTAATGTTGCAGGTCCTTTAATAAAAGCGATCCGTTTGTGATCATGACTTGTCAGCCAATCCACCAATTGCACCGAACTTTTTTTAAGATTGCAGGAAACGGAATAAAATGCAGGTGATGCCGGCACCCGGTCAAAGAACACAACGGGAATTTTATACTTTTTCAATTGCTCAAAATGCTCAACGTTATCCGTTGTTTTGGCCAATGAAACAAGAATGCCATCCACGCGGTGTTTCCGCATGCTGTCAACGATCTTTTTTTCTCTTTCGATATCATCATGTGATTGACCAACAAGCACTGTGTAATTATTTTGTGTTGCCACATCTTCAATACCATTGATCGCAATAGAAAAAAATTCTTCGCCCAGGTTGGGAAGGATCACACCTATGAGTAATGACTTGCCTTGTTTGAAAGATATAGCCGCCTGGTTGGGCTCGTAATTAAGTTCCTGCGCAAGCTTTTGCACCTGCATTCTTGTCCTTAATCCAATGCTTGGATGATTGTGCAAGGCTCTCGACACAGTGGAGACAGAAACATTGAGCCGCTTTGCAATTTCCTTTATGGTGGCTGGCTTTTGGTCCATAGGAAGTAGCTGCAAGGTAGGGAAAAGAAATAGAAAAGTTTGCCTCCTTAGTCGGCAGGACAACGCTGCGAAAGATCCAAACTTCATTATCTATACGAAGTGCAGTTGCTAATTTACTTCATCCGTTCATCCGTTCATCCGTTCCTCTGTTCATCTGTTCTCTGGGCTGCCTCCTTCGTCGGCAGGACAAGACGCCGAAAGATCGAATTTCTTTCCTATGTTCTGATTTTTTTTTGTCCCAAGCATGTTCTTTTCGTAAATTTCATTTACCAAACCATCGCCATATGAATAGCGTATCAGCCGTTCTTTCACGCAAAGGAGATCATGTCGTTACTATTGCTCCTGCTGCAACAGTACTCGATGCGTTAAAGATCATGGAAGAAAAAAATATTGGCTCCGTAGTAGTGATGGATAATGGCCACTATCTCGGCATTGTAACAGAAAGGGATTATTCAAGAAAAGTGGCGCTGAAAGGAAAAAGCTCTACCAACACGAAGGTGTCGGAGATCATGAGCATTGACCTGCCCAAAGTGCAACCCAACGACAGTATTGAACATTGCATGCAATTGATGACAGAAAGAACTATCCGTTATATGCCTGTATTTGATAACAATAGGTTGGCTGGCATTATTTCGATGAGCGACGTGGTAAAAGAAACCATACTGGCACAAAAAGAAACGATCGATCACCTGCAGAATTATATTCAGAGCAGTTAACGAACTTACACACTCGTTAAATAAGGCGAAGCCCCGTAAGGTTTCGCTTTTTTTATTGTTCTTCTTCTTCTTTAGTTGCTTTCTCCTTAACAACTACAAGGTCCTTTATCTCTACCTGCATAGGCAACAGGCCGATCTTCACAACGGCACGCTTGCCTCTCAGCTCCATTACCTCTCCCACCTGGTGATTCTTTTTCATCATCACTTTATCACCCGGTTTTATCTCCCCTCCCACCTCACTGAATTTTGATTCTATCTTTTGCTGCATCTTACTCACCACTTTCTTTTCATTCTTTTTGAACAGCAGCGCCTCCATTTGTTTGATCACTTTCTTCTTATCATCTTCCTTCCGCCATTCAATCAGCATCTGCTTCAACTTTCTTTCCATGTCTTTTAGATAAGCGATGCGTTCTTCCGACACCCGGTTTTGTTCCTTTAACAGCTCCACCTGCTGGCGATGTTTTTCTTTATCCATCACCTGCTGCATCTCTTTTTTCAACCGTTCATTCTCTTTAACCTGCTGCTGCAACTCTTTTTCCTTTTTCTCCAGGTCACGCAGGTCCTGCTCTGTCCGGTTCAATAATTTATCGAGACGAAACTGGTCATCATCCACCAGGTCCTTTGCTTTTTTGATAAGCCCTTTATCAAGACCGATCCTTTCTGCAATGGAAAATGTATAAGAACTTCCCGGTTTGCCTACAATGAGTTTATACATCGGCTGCAGCTTTTTCTCATCAAATGCCATTGCTCCATTGATGATGCCGGCTGTTTTGCCTGCCATGATTTTCAGGTTCAGGTAATGCGTGGTCACAATACCGATCGCATGTTTCTTGGCCAGCTCCAGCAATATCACTTCAGCAAAAGCGCCACCGAGATTTGGATCGCTCCCGCTTCCTAATTCATCAATAAAAAATAACGTGCGGCCATTGGCATTTTCCATGAAATGTTTCATGTGCAGCAAATGACTGCTATAGGTGCTTAATTCAAACTCGATGCTTTGCGTGTCACCGATATGGATCATCAATTGCTTAAAAATACCAAACTGCGAAGAGGGGTGCACCGGCACCAGCAAACCACTCTGCACCATCATTTGCAAAAGGCCTACTGTTTTTAAAGTAACCGTTTTGCCACCCGCGTTAGGTCCGCTGATCACCAGGATCCTGTTAGCATCATCGAGTGTTACATTTACAGGAATAGTGGGTTTATTTGTTTTCTGGTTATACAAATACAATAACGGGTGACAGGCATTCACTAAATGAACAGTTGCTTTATCACTTACGGTTGGATATTCCGCTTTTATTTCAATGGCCAGCTTTGCTTTGGCTCTTATAAAATCAAATTCACCAACAATAGCATGATAAGCCGTTAATAATTCCGCATATACAGATAACCGGGCGGTCAGGTCACGCAATATGCGATACACTTCTTTTCTTTCTTCATTCTCCAACTCATACACTTCATTATTCAGGTCAATCGTCTCTTCGGGTTCTACAAAAGCGGTCTTGCGGCTATCGCTTTCTCCATGCAATATGCCTTTCACTGTTCTTTTCTGCTCCGCAACTATTGCCACCACTCTTCTCCCATTCATAAAACTTTCTTCGATCTCGGCGAGATAACCCTGTTTGTTCAAGCGGGTCACGATCTTTTCAAACAAACGGCGCAATTCATTCCGCTTGCGGTAAAGACCCATCCTGATCTGCTTCAATTCCTCCGAAGCATTATCCTTTACCTGCCCGTCCTCATCCAGCACATCATCTATCATGGCCATGATGGCTTTTTCATAATAGGTGCCTTCGATCAGTTTTACCATGGCGCTATAAGCCACTCTTCTCTCACTATCAAACCAGCGGAATATCTTTTCAATACTTTCGGCCAGCTTTCTTATTTGCAGAAATTGCTCACCCGACAATACCGCACCGGGAATGGATAATAGTTTTAATTCCCTCGCAAGATTTAATATATGGTCATTGGGGAAATAGATACTGTTGGCGATCAGTTGCCGGTATTCATGACTTTGCTTCAGCTCCACATCAATAAATTCCTTGCGGGTATGGATACGAAGATTGACGGCTTTGGAACGGGCATGATCCGATTGGCAATAGTTTGCCAGCAGGTCCTTCACCCTGTCAAATTCCAGTTGCTGAGATGCCGTTGCGGGAAAAAGTTTCACTCGAAAAATAATTTGGAGTGCAAATGTCGCATTTTAGCCAGAACCCAATGAAAAACAAATGCGGGGAATGTTTCAGTTGAAACTGAGTTTCTCGCGGCGATCGCAACGAAACGGCGACACAGCAGCGGCAAAACCAGGTTTAAATTAAAGAATGCCGCCACGTTGCTGCAGCTCCGCGACCGCTGCGTGAAATCTTCAAGAGCCCTTACTTAACCTAATGCGTAAAAAAGTTCATAAAAAGCAAAAAAGTGCCCCATAAGCCG
>DASVNY010000419.1:0-4102 GCA_036383615.1 Chitinophagaceae bacterium | reverse complement strand
GGTGGAGTTATCGCTGCTCCCATTGCGGCACGACTCACAGGCAAGTTGCCAAGAAAGGCCTCTTTTATTTTATTAGGAATTATAGTGATAGCGTGGAGCATCCGGATACTTATAAAAGCATTGTGGTGAGAACTACGAGGCTTTTTTTTAAATTAATAGTCTATAAAATTGGTAGAGTAAAATTTGTACCCTTATATTTGCTTATCATAAAAAAATAGCCAAAGTCTGAATGACTTTCAGGCTTACTATTAGACGATTGCTGCTGAATATTTTTTTAATTATTTAGTCTATAAAATTAGTGGACTAATTAATAATAAGCACGCAACTCAAAACCAAACACATGAAGCAGATAGTTTTACTTTTGGCAATTTCGATCCCGGTTCTGGCATTCTCTCAACTTACCGGTCGTGTTGTGAATGAAAGAAATGAAGGCGTCCCTTATGCCAACATCATTGTAAAGAATACAACAACAGGAGCCACCAGTGATTCCATTGGTAATTTTTCAATTATAACAGACGGGCTGAAATTCCCTTTTACCCTGTTGGTTTCTTATGCCGGGTTTGAACAGGAAGAACTGGTTGTGAGAAACAGCAATACAAACAATTTGTTGATACGGCTTCATGCATTGTATCAAAGAGACACAGTGATCATCACTTCCCGTCGCCGGCGTGAAGTATTGCAGGACGTTCCTATTCCTATCTCAGTAATTAATGGCGGCCAGGTGGAGGATGCCGGTGCATTTAACGTTAACCGGATGAAAGAATTTGTGC
This sequence comes from Chitinophagaceae bacterium, assembly GCA_036383615.1. Lineage (GTDB taxonomy): Bacteria > Bacteroidota > Bacteroidia > Chitinophagales > Chitinophagaceae > CADEDV01. Next base: position 3,332 of record DASVNY010000419.1, on the reverse strand, counting down.
CATCGCTTCAGCTTTATACTTCTAATCCACGGAACACGGGTATTAATATCAGGGGGCTGGGTTCTCCATTTGGTCTTACGAATGATGGTCTTGATCCCGGAGTAGGTTTTTATGTTGATGGTGTTTATTATGCTCGTCCGGCCGCAGCTACATTTGATTTTATTGATGTGGAGCGTATTGAAGTATTGCGTGGCCCGCAGGGAACACTTTTTGGTAAAAACACAACAGCAGGCGCTATCAGTATCACAACACGTAAACCAAGCTTCAAATCGGGAGCTAATTTTGAAGTGAGCTATGGCAACTATGGGTATATCCAGGCTAAGAGTTCTATTACTGGGGCGTTGACTAAAAAGATAGCTGGGCGTTTTTCTTTTTCAGGCACACAGCGGGATGGTGTGGTTTATAATGTGCGCACCAACAGTCATACTAACGACATCAATAATCTTGGTTTTAAAGGACAGCTATTATACAAGCCAACTGATGATATTGATATTACTTTCTCAGGTGATTTTTCCCGCCAACGCCCCGACGGATATGCACAGGTTATTGCCGGCGTAGTGCAAACGCAAAGACCAGCTTATCGCCAATTCAATGCCATCATAGCAAGTTTGGGTTATACATTGCCAAGTGAAAATGCTTTTGACAGGGTGATCGATCATGACACACCATGGAAATCTGGTAACGATTTAGGAGGACTCTCATTAAATGCTGATATTAAGATCGGCCCCGGCACATTAACTTCTACTACTGCATGGCGCTACTGGAATTGGGATCCTTCAAACGATAGAGACTTTACAGGCCTGCAGGCATTGGCAAAGTCACAGAACCCTGCCAGGCATCACAACTGGTCGCAGGAGATACGTTATGCCGGTGAATTTTCTTCTCGTTTAAGCGGAGTCGTTGGTTTGTTTTATATGGACCAGGAAGTTAAAATCAACGGCACTGAAGAATCTGGTTCGGCCCAATGGCGCTTTTCACAAAGTTCTACCAGCAGCCTTTGGCAAACACCAGGACTTTTTGAAGGATATGGAATATATACCAAAGCATCCATCAAATCGCAAAGCGCGGCCGTATTCGCGAATGTTGACTGGGAAATTGCAAAAGGATTTCATGTATTGCCCGGTATTCGTTTCAACTACGATAATAAAGATGTAAACTATAACCGTGTTGCATCAGGTGGTTTGGATACTGCTACCTATAATGGTACAAGTGCTGAGAAAGCTACTTTACAAGGATTTAAAAATGGCGTTTACAGCAGTCAGTCTTATGTTGCCGATGCCGATGAAACTAACCTAACTTATCAGCTTACACTTGCATACAAATTCAATAAACGTATCAATGCTTTTGCCACTTACTCTACCAGCTTTAAACCAGTAGGTGTGAATGTGGCCGGTCTTCCAACGATTAATGGCCAGCCTGCCATTGATCTTGCAGTTATAAAACCAGAAGATCTCAAACATTATGAAATTGGAGTTAAGACAACCCTGGTTGATGACCTCCTTTTGAACTTTACATTCCACAATACTGATATCAAAAATTATCAAACAAATGTTCAGTCTGCGGAATTGGGCGTTAATCGTGGTTATATCGCCAATGCTGAAGAAGTAAATGTAAAAGGTGTTGAAGTGGATGCGAATTTCAAGGTCAATAACCGTTTTAGTTTCTACGGGGCGTTAGCTTACACAGATGCTAAATATGTAAAGTTTACCAATGCACCTCTTCCGCTTGAAGAAACAGGTTTAACAGAGAATGGAATACAGAAAGCCTTCAAGGATATTTCAGGTGGCGAGTTGCCAGGCATTTCAAAGTGGGCAGGATCATTGGGGGGAGAGTTCTCTGCACCGGCGGTGTTCTTAGGTAATGTTTCAAGATTTTTTATTGCACTCGATGGTTTTTATCGTTCTTCTTTTTCTTCCAGCGCATCGCCATCTGCTTATTTGAATGTGGATGGTTATGTGTTGGCGAATGGAAGAATTGGTTTCAAAGCAACCCGTGGTCTTTCTGCTTTTGTATGGGCACGGAACCTGTTTGATAAAGATTATCATGAGCAATTATTGGTAGCAGGTGGTAATGCCGGGCACTATGCATCTGTATTGGGTGATCCAAGAACTTTTGGAGTAACCCTTAGATATTCTTTACAGTAATAAATGATACTAACCCAGATAAAATACATGCTGTTGTTTTGGATCCGTGCCGGCATTTTTTAGAGAAAGTATCCGGTCCCGGCTTTGCCGGGACTACCGGGTGCTTTTAAAAGCTATGAAGAAAAAAAATATCCATATCGCCATCATTATTGTACTGCTGATCGCAGCGCCTGTTATGCTTATTGCTCAAACTAAGCAAACAGACAACATTCAGCAGGTATGGGTGGGTTATTTTAACCAAACAAGATTTAGCAACAAATGGGGGTTGTGGGCAGATCTTCATTTAAGAACAAAAGAAGATTTTGTGAATGATCTTTCCCAGGCAATAGCCCGTGTTGGCCTAACATACTATGTAACGGATGATGCGAAACTTACGGTGGGTTATGCATTTGTGAATCATTTTCCTGCGGAGAGCCATAAAAATATTTCACAGCCTGAACACCGCATCTGGCAACAGGTTCAATGGCATAATCGCTATCCGAAAATCAGGCTCATGCAATGGTTCAGGGTGGAAGAAAGATGGAGAAGAAAAATTTTGAACGACGATGAATTGGGAGATGACTACAGTTTTAGTTTTCGTTTCCGGTATAACTTTTTTTCCCAGTTTCCCTTAAGTACGAGAAGATTTCAACCAGGAACCTTATCGCTTGTGGTAAATGATGAAGTGCATGTCAATGCGGGGAAACAGATCGTCAATAATTATTTTGATCAGAATCGTTTTTTTGTTGGATTTAGTTATCATGTCAACAAGCATGATAATATCCAGTTTGGTTATATGAATGTATTTCAACAATTGCCGGCGGGTGATCATTACCGCAGCAATCATGTAGCAAGAGTATTTTATTTCCATAACCTTGATGGTAGAAAAACTTACTAAAACAAAAGATCATGGCAAGAATAGAACCTGTAGCACCACAAGAACTGTCGCCATCTTTACGGATCGCTTTTGAAAGACATGCAGAACAGTATAGCGGAACCATCACAAACACCCAGGCAACGCTGGGTCATTCATTACAGTCGTTTGAAATATACATGCAGTGGTACCCATTGTATGCATCGGTAGAGAAAATATTGGGAAGAAGGTTGGCGCTCTTATATGGATATTCCATTTCCACTGCTTCAACCTGTAATTTATGCACGGCCTATTTCAGAAAAAGAATTATTGAAACAGGGGAGGACCCGGAGAAT
>DASVNY010000418.1:0-11611 GCA_036383615.1 Chitinophagaceae bacterium | reverse complement strand
TGCCATAGTAAAGACAGGAGAGAAGAAACCAGAGCCTGTAGCTCCTGCTATGTCCACGGCGATACTTGCTAAAAATATAGTTGATAACCCTGCCGGTGCTGCATCGCATATTAATGAAAGAAAAACAGATGCACAGCAAACTGTGGAATTCAGGGCAGATAGTATTGTGATAGCGGTGTATGATAATGGTGAGATTGATGGCGATACGGTGAGTGTATTGTTGAATGGCGAAGTGGTGGTGGCCAAACAGGGATTAAAAGCATCTGCTTCCAAAAAAACAATATACCTGCCATCGGTTGGCGACCAGGAATTTTCATTGGTGCTCTATGCGGAGAACCTTGGAAAATATCCCCCAAACACCGGTTTGCTGGTTATCTATGATGGCGAAGACAGGCACTATGTTCGCTTCAGCGCCGACCTTCAGAAAAATGCTGGTGTGGTGCTCAGGAGAAAGAAGTAATTTGTCGTATGACAAGATTGATCGTCCTTCTTTCCTTTTTTATACCAGCAATTGTTTTCAGCCAGTCAACAGAGATCGATACGGTTCGTTCTTCTTATGCAAAAGATGAGTTTGTCATAACGATCCGCAAACCGGCGGGCTATTCCGCTAAGAATAAATACCAGCATGTTTATATTACTGATGGATCTATTGGCATAGGCGATTATATCCTGGGCAAAAGTGAAAGCTGGAAAGCAACCGTTCCTGCCAATTGCATTATCATCGCGATCTCTCATATTGGCGACTGGCATGATAAACGCCCAAGAGATTTTATTCCTTCCGATATCAGCAAAAATCCAACAACGAACTTTGGTAAGGCCGACAAGTTTTACCTGTTTATGCAAAAGGAGTTGATCCCGATGATTGAAAAAAAGCTTCCCAATAAAAAAGAAAGAGTGTTTATCGGGCATTCCTTCGGCGGGCTCTTTTGTTTATATACGCTTTTCAAAGATGATAAGCTTTTCAACAGGCATTTTGCAATCAGTCCTTCTATCTGGGCCAATTATTATGAGCTGGATAAGATCGAAGCGGAATTTTTTAAAACGCACAAACAGCTAAAAGCGAATGTTACTATCTATGTCGGCACATTGGAATTTCTGAATAAGGTGCTTTACTCTTCAATAAGTTTTGTCAAGACAATGAACGACAGAAAATATGCAGGATTTTCCATCGCAAAAGATGAGATCGGCGGCGCGAATCATTTCAGTGTTCGTAAACCTGCAGTTGATAGAATATTTGAGTCGTTGAAAGATTAAATGTTACGCCGCCTCGGTGAAAAAACACTACCGCCCGGTATCATTAGCCGGGTTGCCGGTGAAAAACCCCAGCAATGGCGTATAAAACATCGGCTTTGTGCTTAACAAAGGAAGTAATTTGTTGCATGACAAAACCGATCTTCTTCCTCTCTCTTTTCCCCGTTTTATTGATAAACCTGCAACAAAACTGAGAGATGGATATGACTTATAATATGGATGGGTTTATTCCCAAGCATGGCGGTTATCGAAACCTGATTACGTTTCAGAAAGCTGAGATCATTTACGATGGCACTGTTAATTTCTGCAAGCGCTTTTTCAGGAAGTATGACCGCACCATTGACCAGATGGTGCAAGCGGCCCGTTCGGGCAAGCAGAATATTGCTGAGGCCAGCATGGCATCAGCTACTTCAAAGGAAACAGAAATTAAACTGACCAATGTGGCCCGCGCCAGCCTCGAAGAACTGTTGATCGACTACGAAGACTTTTTGAGGGTGAGGGGTTTGAAAAAATGGAGCAGGAATAACCGGCTTTCGTTTCGTTTTGATGAACTGAACAAAACTCCAAATGCCAATTACAATACGTTTAAAAAAGCTATCGAACATGAAGACCAGGAGATAAGTGCCAATATAATGTGCTGCTTAATTAATGTTACTTCTTATTTGCTCGCCCGGCAACTGAAAACCCTGGAAAAAGATTTTATCAATGAAGGTGGCCTGCGGGAAAGAATGATGAAAGCAAGGCTTAATAAAAGGAAAAGACAATAACCAGCGTTTTTTTCGGGTGACCCGAGCTACACATGTGACTACCTGCGCAATGTCCCGCCAGTCCCCAGTGTCACACGAGAGGCTCCTGCTTTGTTGATAGCGCTTCTTCATACATTCCTGTCAGGATATTTTTTGATTCCTTAAAAGATTAATCCGTTTTTTGCTTCTATGACAGAGCAAAATCAACTTTCCGAAATAAAACTTACCCAATATTCGCATGGCGCCGGTTGCGGTTGCAAGATCGCACCTAAAGTGTTGGATGAAATATTAAAAAGCAATATTCAGCAACCCGGCAATGAAAAATTATTGGTAGGCAATCAAAGCAAGGATGATGCGGCTGTGTATGATATAGGCAATGGCATGGCAATGATATCTACCACTGATTTTTTTATGCCTATCGTAGATGATGCTTTTGATTTTGGAAGAATAGCAGCCGCCAATGCAATCAGTGATATATATGCTATGGGTGGAAAACCACTAATGGCCATCGCTATTCTTGGCTGGCCGGTGGAGAAACTACCGGTTGAATTAGCACAACAAGTGCTGGAAGGAGGAAGAACTATTTGTAGGGAAGCAGGCATTCAATTGGCAGGCGGGCATAGCATCGACTCCACCGAACCGATCTTTGGCTTGGCCGTTACAGGCATTGTTCCCATTGAAAATTTAAAACGAAATAATACAGCACAGGAAGGCGATCATCTCTTTCTTACAAAACCATTAGGTGTGGGCGTGTTATCAACGGCGCAAAAAAGAGAATTGTTGAAAGAAGAACATTTGCCGGTCATGATCAGCCAGCTATCTGCATTGAATAAAATGGGAGAAGAGTTGGGAAAGATAAAAGGCGTAACTGCCATGACAGATGTTACCGGCTTCGGTTTATTGGGTCATTTAGTTGAAATGACTGAAGGAAGCGGGTTAAGCGCGGAACTATATTATGATAAAGTGCCCCTGGCAGAAGGAGTGAGAGAATATATTGCTCAACGAATTTTTCCCGATGCCACCACCCGTAACTGGAACGGCTATAATGATAAAGTGAAGTTCGAAAAGGGAGTAAATGTAATGGAGGCCTTTACCTTATTACCCGATCCGCAAACCAATGGCGGATTGCTCATCGCTGTAAAGGAAGAGGCAATAGGCGAGGTAAAAAAGATATTGGGTAGCGCCGGAATGCCGATCGGCAGAATGATCCCCCGATCTGAAAAGCTCATAATTGTCAGGCCTTCTCTTTCCTAAAGGGGGCACTCGTAGTTTTACGAAACCGGGCGGAGTAAATCTGCCCTATTTTACCAAATAACAGGTTTGGGTATTTGCAGGTAGTGGCATACTGTTATAATTTAGTTGTCGAGAAACCAAGAACCCCCGTTATCCAGCGGGACATTAATAAAAACTGATAAATCCAATATTATGAAAAGACGTGTCCGTAAAATCGCCAATTTCTTTGCATTCAACCTGCTTTTCTTTGCGTTGTACCTGAACTTTATTCACAAAGACAAAATTGCTCCTGTGACCAGCGCATCGGTTCAGCCGGCTGCTACAGCAGCTTTTAGCGGAACTGTATTGGTGGAAACACCTGCTGACCTTGTAAAGCAATCAGAAGCAACTGCAACATCTTCAGTAACTGCACAACCTGCAATTAAAACCGAAGAAAACGAAGGTAAAGCACTGAAACTTTCCATCAACTAAGTCTCATAAGCAAAGCAGCTAGTTAATACAAAAGATCCCGGCGTCATGCGCCGGGTTTTTTTTGTGCTTACCCTTTCCGCAGAACAGGAGCATTAACATCGGCTGCCTCCTGCATACCCAATAAAGAACACTGATGACACGGATCAAACAGGTAAACACAGATTTTTAATAAATAGCAGCACAAAAAGATGAATCAGCCAGGTGCAAAAAAAATCTGTGTAAATCAAAATTATCTATATCATCCGTGTTCTATTTGCACCCCCGAATTAAGGGCCTGCCCTACCCTTAGCAGCCTGCAAACTGAAACCCCTAACTTAGCAGGATGGCTAAAAAACTCTTCCTGCTCGATGCATTTGCCCTTGTTTTCCGGGCTTATTATGCATTGATCCGCAATCCACGCATTACTTCAAAAGGCAGAAACACCAACGCACAGTTTGGCTTCACCAATACATTGATCGAACTGATCAACAAACAAAAGCCTACTCACATGGCAGTGTGTTTTGATACCGCCGCGCCAACCGAAAGACATACAGAGTTTGAAGCTTACAAAGCCAATCGCCAGGAAGCACCTGAAGATATTATCGATTCTATCCCCGATATAAAAAAGATCATAGAAGGATTCAATATACCTGTAGTTGAACTTGACGGCTATGAGGCAGATGATGTGATCGGTTCATTAAGTCAGCAAGCTGCTAAAGCAGGATATGAAGTGTATATGGTCACACCTGATAAAGACTATGGACAGTTAGTGACAGAAAAAATAAAGATATATAAACCCGGTTACCAGGGTGGTGATGCGGAAGTGTTAGGCCCCGAAGAAGTTTGTGCCAAATGGAATATCAAAGATGTGTCGCAGGTGATAGATATTCTTGGATTAATGGGTGATGCGGTTGACAATATCCCGGGTATTCCCGGTGTGGGTGAAAAAACGGCTTCTAAACTATTGGCAGAATTCGGAACACTTGAAAATGTGGTGAACAATGCAGATAAGATAAAAGGAGCGATGGGTGAAAAAGTGAAGAAAGGAAAAGAGTCGGCGATACTTTCTAAAAAGTTAGCAACTATCATCGTCAATGCACCAGTAGAATTCCATGAGGAGAATTTTAAAATAACGGAATGGGACAAAGAAAAACTGAAAGAGGTTTTTGCTGACCTGGAATTTAAAACACTTGGAAAAAGATTATTGGGTGAAGACTTTTCAGTTGGCGGTCCTGTTAAAACAGTTATTGAAAAGGAAATACCACAGGGAGTTCAAACGGATCTTTTTGGAAATATTATTGAGACGGCCCCTGCAGCTCCTAAAACCGGGATTTCCGAAGTCTCCGAAACTCAGCATTTGACAGCCGGAAAGAATATTAATAACACTTCACACCAGTATGAAGCAATAGAAGGAGATGCGGCGATTAAAAAATTGGCAGCGGAATTAAAGAAACATACTGAGATATGTTTTGATACAGAAACAACAGGAATTGACGCCAATGATGCGGAACTGGTAGGATTGAGTTTTTCAATAAAACCAGGTGAAGCATTTTATGTCCCCTGCCCGGCTGATCAGAAAAGAACAAAAGAAATACTGGCGCATTTCGATTCTTTGTTTGCAGATAAAAAGAAAACATGGATCGGGCAAAACCTGAAATATGATATACTGGTGCTTAAATGGTATGATATTGAGATCGCCGGCAATTTATTCGACACCATGCTGGCGCATTATGTTATAGAACCCGATGGCAAAAGAGGAATGGATGATCTGAGTGTAAAATACCTCGGCTATGAACCCGTGCATATTGAAGAATTGATCGGTAAGAAAGGAAAGACACAGGGCAATATGCGGGATGTTGAACTGGAAAAGATAAAAGACTATGCGGCTGAAGATGCTGATATTACTTTGCAACTGCGAAATACTTTTCTTCCTTTACTAACACAGAATGAAGTAGAGAAAGTTTTTAAAGAGGTAGAGAACCCATTGGTGAAAGTGCTGGTGGATATGGAATATGAAGGAATAAAGATCGATGTTGATTTCTTAACCGATTATTCCAAAGAATTAGAAAAGGATGCCAAGAAAGCAGAGGAGAGTGTATATAAACAAGCAGGGGTACGATTCAATTTGGCTTCACCAAAACAATTGGGAGAAGTTTTGTTTGACAAACTCAAGCTTGATCCATCTGCTAAAAAAACAAAAACGGGTCAGTATCAAACGGGTGAAGATGTGTTGTTGAAACTATCCGCAAAAGGTCACCCGATCGTAGAAGATATTTTAACCTTCAGGGAACTCACAAAACTAAAATCAACCTATGTTGATGCATTGCCACAATTGATCAATAGGAAAACAGGAAGAGTGCATACTACGTATGGACAGGCTGTGGCAGTAACAGGTCGGTTGGCAAGCAACAACCCGAACCTGCAAAATATTCCTGTAAGAACAGACAGGGGTAAGGAGATCAGGAAAGCATTTATCCCGCGAGATAGCAAACATATCCTGCTCTCTGCCGATTACTCGCAAATTGAATTGCGAATCGTAGCTGCGATCAGTGCTGATAAAAATATGTGTGATGCTTTCAAAAAAGGAACAGATATACATACTGCTACTGCTGCAAGAGTGTATAATGTAGCCGAGAAAGATGTGACTAAGGAAATGCGTTACAAAGCCAAAAGTGTGAACTTTGGCATCATTTACGGGCAGGGAGCATTTGGTTTGGCTGATAATCTCGGCATTTCAAGAACAGAAGCCAAAGAGATCATTGATAATTATAAAAAAGAATTCCCCGGCATTCAGAAATACATGGATGACACGATCAACTTCGCAAGGGAAAATGGTTATGTAGAAACGCTAATGGGAAGAAAGCGCTGGCTGCGTGATATCAACTCGGCTAACTTTACAGTAAGAGGATTTGCAGAACGAAATGCGATCAACTCACCGATACAGGGAACTGCTGCAGATATGATCAAACTGGCCATGCAGAAAGTGCATGCGGCCATGAAAAAAGAAAAGATGCAAAGCAAAATGTTATTGCAGGTGCATGATGAATTGGTTTTTGATGCGCTTAAGTCTGAAGTGAAGGAGTTAAAACCCCTGATCATTGAAAATATGCAGATCGCATTGCCATTGCCGCATAAAGTTCCGGTGATAGCCGAATGCGGGGAAGGTACAAACTGGTTAGAAGCACATTAACATGAACTGGCAATTATATTTCAAGGATGCCTGGACGATCGGTAGCCGCTATGTCATTATTGCTACGCTGGCATTTATTATTTGCTATGTGGTCCTGAAGCGGATCATCAACTCAAAAAAGATCCAGCAGAAATATCCCAAAGCAAAGGATTATGCAAGAGAGATTTTCTTTTCCATTCTCACTGTCTTTGTCATGGCCTTTGTGCCTTTCCTGATATTAGGAACACCATCTGTTGCAAAGCATACAAAATATTATAGCGATATCAGCCAGCATGGCACATTGTATTTTATTCTCGCTTTTCCATTGATGGCGCTGATCCATGACACTTATTTCTATTGGATGCACAGAGCTATTCATCATCCGGTTCTTTTCAGGATCGTTCATTTGATACATCACAAATCAACCAACCCAAGCCCGTTTGCAGCGTATGCTTTTCATCCTTTAGAAGCGATACTGGAAGCGGGCATATTTGTCATTTTTGTATTCACCATTCCTGTTCATTTATTTCATTTGCTTTTCTTTTTCCTTTTCATGATGCTATACAATGTATATGGTCATCTTGGCTGGGAACTTTATCCAAAAGGATTCAGCAAGCATTGGCTGGGTAAATGGATCAACACTTCTGTCAACCATAACCTGCACCATCAATACTTCAAAGGCAATTATGGTCTCTATTTTCTTTTCTGGGACCGAATGATGGGAACGATCAGAAAAGATTACGACGAAAAGTTTGATGAGGTAAAAAACAGGTGACCACTTCTACATTCCCTCTGTTCTTCCAGTCATTTGTCCAATATTTAAACCCTGGGAAAATGCTCAATACTCAAATAGGCCGTCCCAACGTTGAAAATTGAGAATTGAACATCGAACATTGAGCATTCCTTCCTTCCTCCCTTCATCTGTTCCTTTGAGTTGCTTCCTTCGTCGGCAGGACAAGACCCTGAGGGGTCTAACTTACTTCTTCATTCATCTGTTCATCTGTTCGATATTCCTTAGTTTGCACAATGCTCCCAGTAGTCTATTATTGTTATGATGCTTATTGCGGCTGGTGCTACGGCTTCAGTGCAGTGATAAAAAAAATTGCCGAAGAATACAAGGACAAACTTTTCTTTGAAGTATTATCTGGTGGAATGATCCCTGCTGAAAACCCCCGGCCTATCAGCGCCATGGCTAAATATATAGCCCGGGAATATAAAAGAGTGGAGGAATTGTCGGGAATAAAATTCGGTGATGATTATCTCTGGCATATTTTTCACCCGGAAGAAAGTGATTGGTTCCCTCATTCGGAAAAACCAGCGATCGCCTTATCGATATTCAAAGAAATTCACCCGGGCGAGCAGGTCCCTTTTATTGCCGACATGCAATATGCCCTGCATTTTGAAGGCCGTGATCTTACAGATGATGAAGCCTATCGTCATTTGTTAGAAAAATATAAGATCGATCCGGATGAATTCTATTCAAAATTGCATAGTGAAGAGTATAAAGAAAAAGCTCACTATGAATTCTCTTTGTGCAGGCAATTGCAGGTAACAGCATTTCCTGCTGTGCTGATGCAGGCGGCTGAAACAAAATTCTATTTGGTAGCAAGGGGATTTACAGCTTATGAAGATGTGAAAGCGAGAATTGATAACATTCTTAAAGAGGTCAATGAGCAATAAAAAGGATATAGTAAACAGGGACGATCTTTTTTTATTGATGGAGAGATTTTACCGGAAACTATTAGCGGATAGTTCAATCAGCTATTTTTTTACCGATATAGCAAAAATTGATCTTGAAAAACATTTGCCAATACTGGTTGATTTTTGGGATTCGATCCTGTTTCAATCCGACACGTATCGCAAAAATGCCATGCAGCCCCATATGGCTTTGCACCAGCAATCTCCCTTGCAAAAGCAACATTTTGAAACATGGCTCCGCTATTTTAAAGAAACTGTTGATGAGTTGTTTGAGGGTGAAATAGCATTTATGGCAAAAGAGCGGGCCGTAAGCGTAGCCACCATCATGCAGATCAAAACCATGCAGTTGACGAAAAAGAGGAACTGATTTATCCACCTAAACTCCCGTTTCGTCAGTTATTTTTTTGTGGTCATAGGAGAATTTGTACCTTTTTGATCCAAAAAAACTTAAATCAACATGAAACGTTTAATGCTAACGATCTGCGCTGCGAGTTTCTTGCTATTCGCGTGCAACAGTGAAAAGAAAACCGATGAGGCAAAAGTTGCTGATGCTTCCGCCACAGAAAAACCCAAGGATGAACCCTGGGTGGTGATCCCTGATTCCGTTATGTGGGCTAAAATGCAGGAGTATGGAAAACCCGGACCGATGCACCAAATGCTGGCTTCATGGAGTGGCACATGGACCGGCGAAACAACTATGTGGGACTATGAAGGAGCACCTGCACAAAAGTCAACCGGCACAGCCGTTAACGAAATGATATTGGGTGGAAAATATCAAAGAACCAAACACAGCGGCACCATGATGGGAATGCCTTTTGAAGGATTGAGCATGACGGGCTATGATAATGCTACCAAACAATTCACTTCAACCTGGATGGATAACTGGAACACAGGGATAATGACGATGACCGGGAGTTGGGATGAAGCTTCCAAAACACTAACGATGTCCGGTACATATCCTGATATTTTCAGGCCGGGCAAAGAGTGTAAGATGCGCGAAGTATTTAAGGTTATCGACGACAACAACCAGGTGATTGAAATGTATGGCCCCGATCAAAAAACTGGAAAAGAATTCAAGATGATGGAGATTAAGAGTACGAGAAAGAAATAACAGCAGTTAAAAACTATAGAGGTTGTTTAAAAAATAATTTTTTGCCGGTAAGACGGAAAGCCGATAAGTAAAGACCAATTGTAAATCGGTACTTGCCGTCTTCCCGGCTATTTTATTTTTTTACTTCAACAAAACAAGGAGCTTGTTCCAACGCCATGGTGCGTGTCCTCACGCACCTCAATTTAGATCATCATACGTTCGTTAAAAATCAATTCCGATGCGTGAAGGCATTGCGATAGCAATGCGGGCATCGGGGCGATCGATAACCCTTTTTATAGCCAGCTATTTTTTTACTTCAACAAAACAAGGAGCTTGTTCGGTTTTCCATCCATCCGTGAGGCGAGTTGTTTTTTTAGTTTTATAATTCATCAAATAAATATCAAACTGCTTTCCGGCATGGGTGCTTTTATCCATCACCAGCCATTCTCCGTCAGTGCTCCAACTATGCCAGCCTGCACTTAATTCACCGGATGTTATCTGCCATTGTTTTTTTCCATCGGGAGTCACAGCATAGACCTGGGTTTCTCTTTTCTGTTTTGATATATAGCTAATGAACTTTTCTTTATTGTTCCATTGCGGAGGCCCGGCATGGTATTCAAACCACTGCGTAGTGGTATCTCCTTTTGGAAAATGTGTTAGCTGAACTTTATCGCTTCCGTCAAGTTTCATTTTCCATAATTCATCAGGCACTGTTCTTCTTAAGCTTCTGTCAGGGCGATAAGCTAAAACGATCTCGTTACCACCGGGTAAAAAGAGAGGATCACGTTTTGATGAAACAGTATCATTGGTCAACTGTTTATGCTTTCCTGTTTTAAGATCGATAAGAAATAACTGGTTTCTTACCTGGCTGCCGATCCTTCCGAGTACGATCATTTCTTTTGCCTCATTACGGCTACTCATCCAACTATCTTCCAATTGCAGGTCGCTTAGTTTTTTCACGTTATTACCTTCAGCATCCATTTCATAGAGCGAAAAGCAACGGTGGCAGCTATCGCGGTCGCTGATAAAAAACAGCTTGTCTTTAAAAGTATAATAGACCCATTCAACTCCCGGCGTATTCGTGATATTCTTCTGCCCGCTTCCATCCATGTTCATCGAATAGATATCGTAATTGTCCTTGGTCGTGTCTTCACGTACGTTGTAAACGATTTTGTATTTTTCTTTTTGCGCATTGGCTGTAAACGAAAAAAGGAGCAAGACGATCAAAAATGATTTCATAAATAATTTGTTTATATAATTACCCGGCCTGGTCATAAGCTTGTTTTATCCAGTTGATCAATTCTTTATTGATGATTTTTTCATCCTCGATCTTGATGCGATGAGTGCACATGCCATTCCAGCTACCTGCCGCGAGCACATTACCTGATGGCGCCACCCCTTTAATATTCAAACCAAGATCCAGTCTTTCTTTTGTTGAAGGTTGAATAATGGCAAACTGTTTTTTTCGCCGCAAACTCACATAAGCTTTTTTGGGTGCGAGCTCCACATCTTTACCAAATTTGTTCACTTCAATCATTATTTTATCATACCAGGATTTCAGGTTCCCTTTTCCTTTATACTGTTCTGTAATTAAGTCGCCGCTGTTTTCCGCAGCGCCGGCGTGACTTTGTTTAGCATAATGCACTACCATGTTGGCATTGCCATGCGTGAACCCATGTTTTTCTTTCAGAAAGCTCACTAACTCTCCATGTTTACTGAACCCGCTTTTGTTAACGATGGCGATCCATTCAGCTAATTTTTTACCGGTATTCTTTTCAATATTGGCGATCTGTGTAGCGTAAGCTTTATCCAATGCTTCTGAACTCATATAATTGTTTTGAATTGGGAGGCAAAATAGAAAAGCCCGGCGGGATTCTATTGTAAAAAATTAACCAGCCTGGCGAACGGGAATGTAGTTACGATAATCACCCCGCTGAACCAGGTAGGAAGAAGGATTGATGCCGGAGAAAGCCT
>DASVNY010000417.1:0-3013 GCA_036383615.1 Chitinophagaceae bacterium | reverse complement strand
CGGAGTCGCGGAGATAACGATATACACGATACGAAGGGCGGCCCTCGTTATCCGTTATCAATGCATCGATCACATGTTTTTGCTGGTATTTATGGATTTCGGTGTTGCGGCCAAAATTGGGGAACACCAGGGAGTCAATACGATAAGTGATATATTTTCCCGGTTGCAAAACAACAAAATCAGCGACCTGGTCGGTTTCGATCTCTTCAGTCTTTTTTGAACAGGAAAACAGGAGGGTGGAAGCGGCGAGTAGGAAAGCCAGGCGCTTCATTGAAATGAATCTCATAAGTGGTTTTTCTGTATTCACGGATACAATGTTTGCTTGGTTAAAGACCTTTTTCAAAGGGACTTAGCGGCTCTAAAATAGAAACAAAAAGCGGGGAAACATAGTTGCCCCGCTTAAAAACGTATTTCCCCAGGCTTTATTGCCTGATAATCAGCCTGTCGATTGTCAGTTGCCGGGTGCCAGATGGCCAGATTGTATTATTCCTCCTCCTATTACATCGTCTCCTTCATAAAACACAGCGCTTTGACCCGGAGCAATTCCCTTTACATGCTCATAAAAACGCACTTTCATTGTCCCGCCGCCAGGATAGAGATTGCTTAATGCACCCTTGTCTTTATAGCGGATCTTGGTCGTGGCTTCCATGCCGGGAGTGATGCTGTCATATTTTATCATATTCAGCTTTCCTACCTGCATTTCATTTTGGTCAAGGTCCTCTTCATCACCCAGCATCACAGTATTGTTTGCGGGATCGATCTTTGTTACAAACACCGGTTTTCCAAAAGCGATCTCAAGCCCTTTTCGTTGACCGATCGTATAAAAAGGATAGCCTTTATGCTGGCCCAGTATCTTCCCGTTTTTGTCTATAAAATTTCCCCCTGCCACTCTTTCTTCCAATCCTTCAACACGACGTTTTAAAAAACCACGATAATCATTGTCAGGAACAAAGCATATTTCGTAGCTCTCGCTTTTCTTAGCCAGTTCAGGATAACCGTAATCCAAAGCCATTTGCCGTATCTCCGTTTTGCGGTAAGGAGCCAATGGCAATAAGGTTCTGCTCAGCAGGTCCTGTTGCAATCCCCACAACACATAACTCTGATCTTTTGTATCATCAATGGCTTTGCTTACTACAAATCTTCCATTCTCATGTTGCCTGATCTTTGCATAATGACCGGTGGCAATAAAATCACAACCCAATGCATCGGCTCTTTTTAATAATGCTCTCCATTTAATGTGGGTATTACAAAGCACGCAGGGGTTGGGTGTTCTGCCGGCGATGTATTCATCCACAAAATTCTCGATCACGAAGTCACCAAACTCATCTCTTATATCCAGGATATAATGAGCAAAGCCATGCTCAACAGCAGCCTGGCGTGCATCATTAAACGAATCAACATTGCAGCAGCCTGTTTCTTTTTTGCTACCACCGCTGGCCGCATAATCCCATGTTTTCATGGTGATGCCCACCACTTCATAGCCTTGATCATTGAGCATCAGGGCGGTAACAGTACTGTCGATACCGCCGCTCATTGCCACCAATACTTTTCCTTTTTTGCTCATACTCTTCAAAAAATTGCAAGCTGCAAATATACGATGAAAGGGGAAGAAGAGGGTTTTCGAAATAAGCAATAACTCCATGAAGGAGGACAGGTTTTTTTGTTAATTTAACCTGCTTTATGACCACCCCCTGCATTCGCCTTATCATTTTACTTGGCTTGCTGCCCCTTACCATTTATTCTTTTGCCCAGCCGGCCGAATTGAATGCAAAGCAATGGGCCGCGGAGTTGAGCAAGAAACATTATAGCGCAGATGAAAGCTTTCGAAAACTTAGTGTGACATTGGCAAATAGAGACAGCGTCCGCGTTTTTCAATTTATAAACGAGCTGGCTGAAGAAGGAAAATCAAACAGCTATTATTTCCAGGCACGTTTTAATTGTCTCAAAGCTGGAATGATCAATGTCAAATCGCTTTATTACGAGTTCTACCAGGATCGGAAACCTGTTGATGTTAATTCGCTCAAAAAGGAGATCATGAATCTCCTGGCTTCGGCAATAGATATTGCTTATAGATCGGAAGATGATTATCTCATCGCTTTTGTAAGCTATACTTATTCTATTACTGTTAACCAGCTTGGTGAAACAGCTCTTACAGTAATGTATGCAAAGAATGCCATTGATCTGTATGAGAAACTTTCTTATCCTATTTTGCCGAATGCCTACCAGTTCCTTGCTGAAAAACTTTACCAGGTAAGGGAGTATGATGAATGTATTAAATATGCAAAAAAATCAGTGATTGCGTGGCGACAATCCCCCGAAGAATACAAGCCGTTTACAATAAGCTCTATGAATACGGTGGCATTGGGATACCACCGGCAAAAGAACTACGACTCAGCCATGATTTTTTATGGCCAGGCTTTGGATTATGCCAAACAAACAAGGGATACTTTGTGGGCAGGGATCGTGTTGGGAAATATGGGGCAGCTATTTTATGTCCAGGGTAAATATGACACAGCCTATTCATTGCTGATAAGCGATTATAAGGCAAGTAAGGAAAGAGGATATTTTGACAACGCAGCTAATTCTCTTCAATGGGCGGCAAAGACCAATTTGGCAAAAGGAAATAAAGCAACGGCTTTAGCGGAAGTAAGAGAAGCTGCTCAGCTATTAGGTGTGTGGCCCGATGCCAATTATTTGCGTAATGCCTATTATACTACTGCCCAGGTGTTCAGGGAAATGGGGAACTACGACAGCGCATTTTATTACACCAATTTATATGTCGCGCTTAATGATTCATTGGAAAGAGTTATCGCCGCCAGCAGTTTGGCTATTTCAAAAGCAAGATTAAATGATGAAACAAGCCGCTACCGCATTCAAACTTTGAACCGCGAAAAAAGATCACAACTTATGTTGCGGAATGTGATCATTGCCGGTGTAGTTATCCTTTCTTTACTGGCTTTAGCGATGCTGAATCGCAAAAGACTAAAGACCAAACTGGAGAAAGAAAAAATAG
>DASVNY010000416.1:0-2508 GCA_036383615.1 Chitinophagaceae bacterium | reverse complement strand
CTTCCCTGCATGCCTGCGACAATTCTTTCAATACATCTCCTTTTCCATCTCTCCATTTACTCTCCCTGACAGTATGTTTTGAAAATTTGCTTGGCCATAAACAAAAACCATCATGATGTTTTGCTGTAATAATTATTCCTTTTGCACCGGCTTCTTTGGCCACTTTTGTCCATTGACGACAATCCAATTGTGTAGGATCAAAGACTTCCGCCTGCTCATCACCATGTCCCCATTCTTTATCGGTAAATGTGTTGGGACCAAAATGCACGAAAAGATATAGTTCCATATCATGCCAGGCCAATTGCTGGCGCGTAGGCAATGGAGTTGGTTGTTGAGATTTGGCACAGACTCCGAACATCATCAAAAGGGCCAGGAACTTAGTTTTCATTTTTTCATTTTAAAAACAGGCAATACCTGTGGAGCTATATTATGTTTTGCTGTATAGGTTGTTCCCAACAATCTCGCGATGGTTTGCGCAAGTTGTTGCTGATAAAATTGCATTTCTCCTTTCTCCTCTCCTCTTACTGGCGAATCCGGGCCCATCACAGCAAACCACATTTCATGCGCATCCTGGATATTCTTATTATGGCTTGTCCACTCTTCCTTTTTCATATCTCCTCTCCCATGATCTGTTGTAAAGAGTAAACTTGTTTTGTTTTTATACTGGGGATCGCTCTGCACAAAATCCCATAGTTGTTTTATCCATGCGTCCACCTGGCTGGCTGCATCGAGATAAGAACGATATTTTCCCGCATGGGCCCATTCGTCTGTTTCACCATAAGCGATATAGATCACTTTAGGTTTTCTTGCTTTCAACCATTCAAATGCGGCATAATGCGTGAACACATCCAGGCACTCATCTTCATGCCAGGGCTTATAAGAGTCCTTTAATAAAGCATTGATCATTTTTTCATTGGCTGTTGGATATTTTCCACCAGTCGTTTCAATACCACAAATAACGGGGATACCACTCCTTTGCTCATTCAGTATCCTGTCAAATGCATTCCAGGCGCCAAAGGCAACAACTTTGTTTTTACATTTTGCCTGCCTGTTCAAAAATTCCAATACAGTAACATGCGGATTGGGAGGATAGCTATTACTATTGATAGCAGTATCTGCATGGCCAGTCATCAATTCACTATAACCGGGATAGCTGAACCAATGCGGATTTGCATTGTCAACTTTATTGCCATAGGCCCTGTTACCATACAACTGACCCTGGCTTACGATAGTGCTCCATAAAAAAGGGAATAATTTTTTTCGACGCTCCTCCGCTGTTGCCGCCCAATATTTTTCAAATAAATAAGTACTATCGTCTTCATTAAATTTTTTGTTGTTGGCAATGGCTGAGTCCATTCCTTTAAAAATTTCATGCCAGCGAAGACCATCTGTTGTAATGATGATGATATTCTCCGTTTTCTGAGCCGGGAGCAATGCAGGAAAGAATAGAAACAGGACGAAAATGAGCCTTTTCATGGCTTCAATGTTACGACTATTCCGGCAAAGAAAAACAGTGCTGAGGAAACCAAAACAACCGTTTGCCTACGGTCAAACTATCCTGATTCCGCTACCTTTGCAGCGCCAATTCAAACAACACATTTTAATAAAACCAGATGGAATACAGGATCGAAAAAGACACGATGGGTGAAGTGAAAGTGCCGGCCGACGCACTTTATGGCGCCCAAACCCAACGCAGCATTGAGAATTTCAAAATTGCCCAGGATATTAACCGCATGCCCAAAGAGATCATCCGCGCTTTCGCCTATTTAAAGAAGGCCGCGGCCCTCACCAATTTGGATGCCGGTGTGCTTGCCAAAGAAAAGGCTGAGTTGATCGGCCAGGTTTGTGATGAGATCCTTGAAGGAAAGCTGGATGATTATTTTCCACTGGTAGTATGGCAAACAGGCAGCGGCACCCAAAGCAATATGAATGTGAATGAAGTGGTGGCTTATCGTGGTCATGTTATTAAGGGCGGTGCATTAACGGATAAAGAAAAGTTTCTTCACCCCAACGATGATGTAAATAAATCGCAGTCGTCTAACGACACCTTCCCTACCGCGATGCATATTGCGGCTTATAAAATCCTTATTGAGACAACGATACCCGGTATTGAGAAACTAAGAAACACCCTCGCCGCCAAAAGCAAGGAGTTCATGAAAGTGGTGAAGATCGGCCGGACCCATTTTATGGATGCCACTCCATTAACAGTGGGACAGGAATTCAGTGGTTATGTTTCCCAGCTTGATCATGGATTGAAAGCTATTAAAAACACTTTGGCTCATTTGAGTGAACTGGCCCTGGGTGGAACTGCCGTTGGAACCGGTATCAACACTCCTCCCGGTTATTCAGAGAATGTCGCAAAACATATTGCAAAGCTGACAGGTCTTCCTTTTATCACAGCGGAAAATAAATTTGAGGCATTAGCAGCACATGATGCGATCGTTGAAGCACATGGTGCATTAAAAACAGTCGCTGTTAGTTTGATGAAGATCGCTAACGATATCCGCA
>DASVNY010000415.1:0-3615 GCA_036383615.1 Chitinophagaceae bacterium | reverse complement strand
AGACTTTCCAAAAGAGCATTTTCAAATGTGGGAAATATCTGTCGAAGTTCATTACCCATACCGGAAAGTTAAGCAAAGCAATGCATTTGGGTAAACACCTCCTGTTCGATGCTTTTCAGCAGATAAGAAAAAGAGGCTGTCAAAAGCGAATATTTCTCGCAACGCCGCGAAGCCGCAAAGGAAATACATACTGAGAACAACCATTGCGTCGTTGCGCCGTTGCGAGAAATTTTGTTTACCCATCTTTTGAGTTCCTGATACGTTTTTGCTAAAGTATTATTTCTCAATATAAATTTTATGCAAAGCCAGGAAGGAAAATACAAGCCCTGCAAACATAATAAGTGATCTTACCCAATTCATGTTGCGCCATCCGTTCAAAGCGTTTTTGAGCGTATCAATATCAGTTAATGATCCTGTTTCAAACATGATCTTATTCCTGGGATAGAAATACGCGAAAGTGAATAGGTCAACACATACAAACAGGGCCAGTGCCGCTCCTAAATAGATTCGGACTGTGGTAGAAACTTTCCAGAACAAGATCAGCACGAGCAATGCTATTACCTGGTTGGCGGGAGAGATCATCCTGAAATAATTCCCGGGGTTTACTGTCTTAAAATATTCCCTTGCTGTTTCAATTGATTGGGGAATGCTGGCGGCCCATGATCTTGAATCGATCAGCGATGTGTAAATATTAGTAAACAAGAGCCCGCTGGCTAGTGCAATAGAGGCGAATAAAAACAATTGTTTCATTTTCTTTTTTGACTGCAAAAATGCCAGCCCTGGAAAAAGAAAAATTGTATTTAAGAGACATTTTCAAAAATATGACCGGGCACAAAGCCTTTCCGCCGCCTGTATTCGTTGGGCGTAAGCTGGGTGAAAGTCTTGAATGTTTTAATAAAATGAGACTGGTCGGAAAAATGGCAACTGTAGGCAATTTCGGTGAGCGACAATTGCGGAGAATGCATGAGATGAAGCGCCTGTAAATATTTTTTATACAGCAACACCTGTTCTGTGTTCATCCCGGTCAGTTCATACATTTTCCGGGACAGTTGTTTAGATGAATAACAAAATTGTTTTGCCAGTTGTGAAACGGACAAAGGGCTATTGGTATGATCCTGTAAAAAGCTATTGAAAGCCTGCTCCCTGCTGGTTAAACCTGGTAGCCTGCTGGAGAGCCAGTTTGTAAAGACAGTTGTCTTTTCGTCAAAGCTTTTTTGTTCAGCCAAACAATGCCACAGTGAATCAAAAGAATCATCCACCAATGTGAGATCAATAAAGCAATTTGAAAATTCCACGGGTTGAAATTTGAGAAGACGCTTCGCTGCTGCTGCATATAACACAACACCAAAATAATCTTGCACCCCTTTCAAATACAATTGAATCGGGATTGTATGAATGCCCGTTACAAAGCATCGTGGAAGGGCCTGGGTTTGGTTATTAATAGTTGCAAGGATCTTAGGAGTTTCAAAACTGAAAATAATTTCAACAGCGCCTTTGGGAATAATGGTTTCATGCACAGGGGGATCATTTGGCCTGTGTGTTCCAAAGAAAGCATACACTGTGTCTTTAAGGAGTGGTGATTGCGTTATTCGGAAGTGGTTCTGCATTTGTTTATCCAGGTGGTTCCACTACTAATATATAAATATACAGCACTATACTTCAGCTCACTGGCTAGTTTGATCATCGGTTCATGGCCCAGATCAGCGTTGCGAACAAAATCGCTGCTATTGTAACTGCTATAACCAGTCCCCATGACAGCTTTTTCCTTTCCGGGAAAAATGCAGCCATTTCCATTTCATATTCATAATCTCTTTGTGCGGGACTTTGAAATGGAGGTGGTGAGGCTTTTACAAGCGATCTTAATTCGATGATCTCTCCCACTGTGCTCCATTCATTCAATCCTTCATGCCATGCAGGAGTATTGAAGGAGATAGTTTTTGACCGTAATTCATCTATTGTAAACGGACCTTCCTGTTGATTGAGGTATATATAATACTCTTTCATACGATTTCCATTAGGGTATTTGGATTACAATTTTTAACGAATGGAAGGTATTACTATTTTGGTCTTTGTCTAAGGAAAAAACACCATGGAATATTTCTAAGTAGGAGCTACAGATGTATAGGAATTCATGGCTTATCAATATGCCAAATACTAATGCCTCTTTTGAGTGCTGAAGGGAGCTGACAAACTTTTAGTAGTCCCGACAAGAATCGAACTTGTATCAAAAGTTTAGGAAACTTCTATTCTATCCATTGAACTACGGGACCAGGGAAATATCGAACAGGTGAATGTAGAATTCAATGATGAAGTCGGTTCGCCGTTCGAAAGAACTGCCGCATGGTTCTTTGTGGAGATCATGCGGGCGGCAAAAATAGCCTTTTCTCCTCCAAAAAATGATTCGATTTAGAGACTTTAGCAGCATATTTTTTGCATCACCCATTTCACACTGCCATAGGGCTGTCAGTCACCCGCTTTTTCTTTGTGTAACAAACAAATTCAAACTAAAACAAATAATCATGACTACCGTAACATCCCCTGCTGTGATCATCACACCCGGCACCCTCCTGAAACACTGGCAGGGTCATCGTGCCCTCACCCGCAAAACCATTGAGGCGTTTCCGGAAGACAAATTGTTCAGCTATTCTGTTGGCGGCATGCGCCCCTTTGCAGAATTAGTGTATGAGTTTTTAGGCATGGCCGTGCCCGGCACACAAGGTATCGCTACCAGCAAGTGGGAAAAATGGGCCGATGCCGCTAAAGTAAATACCAAACAGGAACTACTTGAATTATGGGATAAAGCCACGGCTGAACTCAATCGCCTCTGGCCTACTATACCTGAACATCGCTGGCAGGAACAAGACACGGCTTTTGGTCAATGGCCCGGCAATGGCACTTCATTTATCTTCTATTTTATCGATAATGAAATTCATCACCGCGGGCAGGGTTATGTTTATCTCCGTTCATTAGGCATTGAACCACCGGCTTTCTGGGATAAAGAAGGCTTGTAATATTTCTTATCATACAGCTAACGCAGATTGTTGCTATCTTTCATGCATGATGAAAAAGTACACGATCTGCGTTTATTTATTATTAGTAACAATGATGGCATCCGCACAATCACCCAAAGCCTCCCTTAATCACGTGGCGCTTTACGTGGTGGACCTGAAAACCAGTACCGCCTTTTACCAGGATATTATTGGGCTCGACACTATTCCCGAACCTTTTCATGATGGTCGCCACACCTGGTTCAGCATCGGACCCAAAACTCACCTGCACATCATACAGGGAGCTAAAGAAAAAAAGGAACGGGAAAAGAATACACATCTCTGTTTTACGGTTCCCTCTGTAACCGATTTTGCAAAGCGATTGGAAAAACATAACCTGGAATATGAGAACCTGGCCGGTGAAAAAAATACCATCACAAAAAGAGTTGACGGCGTTCAGCAGATCTATTTTAAGGACCCCGATGGGTTTTGGATCGAGATCAATGATGCTCGGGAGAAGTAATTGGGAATTAGGCGTTCCCGCAGATTTTCGCTGATGTGATCGCAGATCACGCTGATAATACCGGCTACTGCTGCATAACCATTGCCTGATCGAAGAGAATTTTCA
>DASVNY010000414.1:0-2261 GCA_036383615.1 Chitinophagaceae bacterium | reverse complement strand
CCTTTACCGGTTCCTGTTCTACCGGCAGCGTATATAAATTATAATGCATGGGCAGGCGTATCGAATTAAACCCCCATGCCGCTAATGAATCAATATCTTTTTTAGTCGTATGATTCAGCAACCATTGCTCATAAAACTCTTTCGCCTTTTGCTCGCCCACCACCTCTGTTATCTTTTCTTTGATCCGGTATTGCTGACCCAAAAAAGATAACCGGAACATATACCCTTCCTGTAACATCCAGCCACCAAGACCCATTCCTCTTAGTATGACCTTTTCATTTTTTTCATTAACGATAACTTGCCCTTTGGCTTTGAGCCATTGACTTTTGCTGTTAAAGCAGCAACAGAGAAATAAAACGATATAGCATACCCGCTTCTGCATAGTATCTTATTTATCTCATAAGGTAAGAAGATTCTGTCTTCCAACTGAAAAGGAAGCCGCGGGATGCAGCCGTTGGCTTCACTTTTCATTGGAGATTTGCATATGAAATTACCCTGCCTAAAATCAATTAATGGTAAGAGGTCTCCTGTTTGCAGTTGAAAAAAAGTCAACCGTGAACTGGGGAGTAATATTCGCCAGCATCAGTATATCCACTCTTCTTGCACCGGTCGCCGGGTTATTCAGCAATTTGATATAAATAGTGTCCATCTTTTGTATGGCTTTGGGAAACACGATTGAATAAGTGCTATCAGTTGAAGTGATAACCGTTCCATTCTTATCAACAATATTATAATCCACACCACGCTGCGCGGGATTGGCGATGCCGTATGTTGTTACAGCATATTTTGCCACCGCATCATAATCACGGGTGTATGTTGAATAGAACTGAACGGGAAATTTCAATAGCGCTGTTTGAGAACGGGGAACACTTACTGGCGTGTTATTGTTCGGAACAAATATCGCATAGTAGTGATGTGCCAGTTCATCCACCCCTTTGGGATAACTTTTCTTCTCGCAGGATGCCAGCACAACCAATCCTGCTATTGTGATAATAAAATATTGTAATGATCTCATTGTTTTAAATTTTGATTATTGCCAGTTAGGGTTTTGTGTCACATTGTTTCCACTCAATGTTATCTCATTGATAGGTACCGGGTAGAGATAATCCCGATCAATACGAAATGTTCTTGTAGATGCCGGCTCTACTATCAATATATTATTCGCATTCAGTGTAAGGCTGTTTTGATTAGTGCCCACCCATTCTGCAGCGATGAACTTAGCGCCGAGCAATTCTTTTGGAAGGAGTACTTCGGCCATTTTCCAACGAATAAGATCATCATACCGGAAACCTTCCAATGCCAATTCCACTGTTCTCTCTCTTCTTATCTCTTCCTGCATACTCAAATTATTTGTCGTTACAAAAGCATTGGTAAGTTTTGGAGCAAACCCAACTCTTGTCCGCAATAAATTAATAGAAAGATTCAGATCGGTATCTGTAATGGAACCATTCAATTCGTATTTGGCTTCTGCATAAATGAGTAACACTTCTGCATAGCGGATCAATATCCTGTCAACCGTTGCCCCATTAAGCACCTGGTCGGGAATACTGAATCCTTTTTTAGGAGCAAACGCCGAACGGGACCCCAATGAAGTTTTAGGCACCCATGGCCCTTGATAAGCCGTTTCACCCGAACGATAATAAGTGAAAGCAACTCTTGGATCACGGTTATCCAAAATGGTATTATAGCTTGTTTCACTGCCTTCTGCTACAAAAAACGAAGACACCGTTGCAGAAGGAGTATTGTTCGTGTTCCAGGCAGGCAGGCCATCACTGTATAAGTATTGACGAATCAGATTTCTCGTTGGCGCCATGCGACCATTTTCAAGATCGCGGGAATTATTATGCGCAAGGATAATATTCGTATTACTTACACCATATATCTTAACGAATATATTTTCGGTATTCGTTGGTCCTTCACCAGCAGCCAAAAACAGGTTGCCATAATTATTGAACAATGTATGCCCCTCGCCCATTACGGCCTGTGCCGCCGCGATCGCGACTGTCAAGTGATTTTGCCAGTTAGAAGCAGCATCGCTGTGAAACTTGGCGCGGGTTCCTTCATACAGTGCCACTCTTGCTTTTAATGCCAATGCCGTACTCTTTGTTACACGACCAAACTGTGCAGCAGGCAATGCAGCTCTTGTTGGCAACCATTGTGCGGCAAAATCAAGATCAGCATAGATCGAATCGATCACTATTTGTCTTGCCGTGCGACCCATATAAAGATCAGGTGAATTAATGTCCAGTGTTTTTAAAACC
>DASVNY010000413.1:0-8218 GCA_036383615.1 Chitinophagaceae bacterium | reverse complement strand
GCTAACCCTGTTCCGCAAACTTTCAATACTCAATCAGCAGCGCAGGATGTATCGAATGGCGATCTGCCATCCAACGTAAGTGTGTTGCTTGATTTTCCTCTTCGCCGAACTGATGAGGGCCGCGCCATGATGCAGATCATTCATGATGTAGCGCCGGGTGCGAAAAAATATTTTTATACAGGATTCTTTACGGCTGGTTATTTCGCCAAAGCAATTGAAATATTAAAAGATTCAGGATGCGCCATCATTACAGATGATGTTACCTATATCACCGAGCCGATGCTGAAAGATGGAATTGTGGCCAAGACAGTTAATAAGGTGAAGGAACAGGGCGTATCTTATTTTACAGCTGCGGGTAATTTCGCCAATCGCTCTTATGAAAAAGACTGCAATTGGGTAAGCGCTGAATCATTGGGATTTGCACCGGGCAAAAAGGCACATAATTTCCGGACAGATGGCGGTGTTGACATGTTCCAGAAAATAAAACTGCGTCCCGGAAGCTACACACTGGTATTTCAATGGGTTGACAATATTTATTCTGCTGAAGAGGTCAGCGGCACACAATATGACCTCGACATTTATCTCACAAAAGAAAATGATGTAAGTGGTGCGGGATTGATTGGCTATAACAGGGATAATACATTTGGTGATCCGATCGAATTCATCCCGATAACGATACCTCCCGGTGGAGATTCCATCTACAATGTTTTGATCATTAACCATGATTTGACAGGCGGACCACAGCGATTAAAATATGTTGTCTATAAAGGAGCTATTGAGTTTCTCGAGTATAATGAAGGAAATTCAACTATTGTTGGGCAGGGAAATGCGGAAGGTGCAATCACTGTTGGAGCTGCACGCTTTAATCATGTTCCCGGTCATCCATTACTTCCTGCTGCTTTGAGTGGGATAACCAAACCACAGATCGAGAATTTCTCTTCGCTAGGCGGCACTTATGTTACAGATGTTAATGGCATCCAGGCGCAACGCCAGAAGCCAGATCTTGTTGCAGCTGATGGCGTGAACACAACTGTGCGAATGGGTCAGGATTATCCAAATGAAGCGTTGGATGGATGGTCCAATTTCTTTGGCACTTCTGCCGCTGCACCACATGCCGCCGCTGCTGCCGCATTGTTGATGGAGGGAAGAAAAAAATACCTGGCACATCATCCTCCTGTTACTACACCTGACACCATGAAAGCATTGCTGCAGTCAACCGCTGTGGATATGCGTCCTCCGGGTCTTGTGGGATATGATTTTTATTCTGGCGCTGGTCTCATCGATGCCGATTCTGCCATGAGAACCTTTGCTGTACCTGAACCTTTCCAGATAAAACTGGTTGTTCCGGAAGATACAGTACCGGGCAGGTCTTCATTTATTTTAAAAATAACCGGGGAAAATTTCAGCAATAGCTCTGTTGTTTATGTTGTGCATAGTAATGGAGATACAACAACACTGCTCCCTGATTCGATCACCAAAACAGAAATATTTGTCGAGATCCCTCCTTTTGAAGGAAATCCAAAAATAATGGTCTATACACCGCCGATCACTGAATTTGGTGATGGCGGATTCTCCAATATTCTTCGCTTCTTCCTTCCCGAGGTTGTAGTAAAAGCAGTACCGGTATATCTGAAATATGGTCAGTCCATTCCGCTACTTGATACGATCATTACGGTTGATGATACATTAATACAAAATACGAGTCATACGCTTGCCAGTATCGGGTTGGCTTCTTTGCAGGTAACAACCAATGCCGCTAATTACAGCCCGGTAGGCACTTATAATATTGATGTTTCAAGAGTGTTTGATGAAAACAATCCAATCGATAGCGCATTCCTTGAACAATTCCGGTATAGCTTTATCGATACTTTCTTATTTATCAGTAAATCACAGGTGAAAGTTGTTCCTGATGCCCTGACTGTCAAATATGGGCGACCGATAAACAATATCACCTATAAATATTACGACGAGCACAATGATCTTATTACCAACCCTGCATTATTGAACCAGCTTGATTCTTCACACAGGAGACATATGGCAGATAATGCGCTTGCCGTAATAAATGGTTATCCCGGTAGTCCTGCGCTTACTCCTAATGATCTTACCAACCTCAGTGGTATGGTAACGGTGGGGGCTTTGAAAAACTCAAGAAAGTTCAAAGTCGTCAACGGATCATTAGTGCCGGCTGCTGCTGCCGATTCCAATAGACTCGATCTGCAATATATCATTGATGTTTCTGCGGAATCGGTCCGGAATTATTTAAACAACCCTGCGCAGGCAAGTCTTGAATCGTCGTTCCCCGGAATAAATTCAAGAGTTATGTTGAGTGCACAAAAAATATTGAATGGTGAAGCCGGAGTAGAGCTGGAAGGTCTTGTGCCAATTGTAAATGGCGAATTGGTGCCCGTAATAAATACTGTTGCAAACAAATTTGTACCGCTGGTCAATAAGCAATTGGTTCAGCTGGTTAATGGTGCGCCGATGGAATTAGTAGATGGCGGATTAGTGCCTATTGTAAACGGCGACCTCGTCAGGGTGGTGAACGGCATGTGGGTCACAGAAGAAAATAATGGCCTGGTGCCCATAGTGAACGGCGATCTTATCCATGTAGTTAATGGCGAATTGATGAAAGTTGTGAATGGTTCATTGATTCCTGTTGTAAATGGCCTGGTGCAGTTGGTAAATAACGCTGGTGGAATAACACTTGTGCAGGCAGTAAACGGATCGTTGAACCAGGTTGTCAATGGCAGCCTGATGCCTGTGGTAAATGGCAATCTCGTGTCGGTGGTGAATGGCGAGTTGATGAAAGTTGTGAATGGTTCATTGATCCCTGTAGTAAATGGCGAATTAATGAAACTCGTTAATGGTGACCTGATGAAACTTGTCAACGGTGAATTAGTGCATATGGTCAACGGCTCACAGGTTCCACTTGTCAATAATTTATATAACATACAAATCATCAATGGCAACCTGATGCAGGTAGTGAATGGCGTGCTCTACCCATTGGTAAATGGATTACACCCATTGGTAAACGGAGCTTCCGGATTAGTACCGATCGTAAATAGTTATAGCGCTGATGGATCCAGCAATACAAATGCAGTAGTGATCATTGATTCAACAGATGTATCTCAGCAGAATGGAGTATTGGGCGCTTTATTCTCCACCAATATCATTACCGGCCTGAATGTAGGTGAGCAAAAAATGGTAAGTGGTGCATTGTTCAATACCAATTTTGATGTAACCTATGGATTGGGAACTGTAACGATCACCGCTGACACCATCACCGTAAAAGCTGACACACTCACAAGACCTTTTGGAGTTAATAATCCCCCGCTTACATATAGCTTAAGTGGATTCAGGTTGGGTGAAACTCTCCAGACAAGTGGTGTAACAGGAAATGCATCGCTGTCAACCACGGCGGTTCCAACAAGTCCTGTTGGCACCTACCCGATCACGGTTAGCCAGGGTTCATTAAGTGCTGCTAATTACACTTTCAAATTTGTAAACAGCCTATTAACGGTCACAAACAATGCCTGCCTATTAACACATAGCCCGGCTAAGAATTTTGGAAACACAACAATGGTTCCTACCAGCTTATGGTTAAACATGACAACAAAGGTGAGTGGCCAGTTGAATGTACATGGCGATTATCTTTTGTTTGAAGGAGGAACTGTTACATTCAACAATATTAGCTCCACACCGATAGTTACTAACCTTCCTATCCCGAAAGGAAGAATTGAAGCTGATATGAATGTGTCAACCCCAATAACTTATTTTGATTCTCTGAATAATGTCTGGATCACGAAGGTCCCGGTTGGTTATAGCAGCACATCGGACATTTTTGTAACGGGTGCGAAGATCAACTCAAGCAACGGTTTTGTAAAACAGGGCGGAAATTCCAATTCTGTGCTTAAAGGAATTTTCTATAGCAATAAAGTCTTCTCCGATCAATGGGCCTATGGTATCGCTGCCTACCAGCCACAGTTTTATTATGCAGATATTTCAGAGCCGGGAGAAGTAGTTTCAATTAATGGAACCTATCGCGCCGGCACTCCAGTGCCTTTAATACCGTTTCTTGTAAACGGGGCCAGCGGCGGTGGTGGCAATAGTTACACAGGTGGCAGCTCTTCATTTGAGAACTTTACCGCTTGTGCAGCGAGCGGTGCAAGAATGATGCAGCAGCCTGTTACAACAACAACTGTTGAACAAACCAATGTTTCAATAGCTGCAGTTGAAGCTGCGCCCGGGCCATTCGTAGCAGTAAATCCCAATCCGGCTACTGACAGGATCAGGATATCCTTTGTACCAACTCAAACTGCTGTTTCAAGAATTGAAATAGTAACGATCAATGGTACCAGGGTTTTTGTAAATGAACTGGGACTGTGTAAACCCGGAATTCAGTATATGAAAGAGATCAATGTAAATAATTTACCGGGTGGGCTTTACCTGGTGAGGATCTGGAATGGCAGCCAGGCAACAAGCAAAAAAATTGTGATAAGTCATTAGTGTATTAATTGTTAACCCAATCGAAACCCAAAATGAAAAACAAAAGAATAACACTGTTGGTGCTGTTGATCGGTCTGGTGACAGGTTCCTACGCACAATCTGTAACTGCAGAAGGTGCAGGTAATGACACAACAGAAGTAAACAGGCTTTTGCAGTTGAGCAAAGAGAAACTGGCAACTTCACCTGACAGCACAGTGCAGATAGCATTACAGGCAGTGGCTTTGGCGGAAAAACTTGGATTTGCAAAAGGACATGCCACGGCCCTAAAAAATGTTGGGCTGGGTTATTTCAGGCAAAGCAAATATCCCGAAGCGTTGAATTACTGGACACAGTCTTTAAAGATCTTTGAAGAGCTTAAAGATGAAACGGGTGTTGCCAACCTGCTCAATAACATCGCCGCTGTGTATAATTCCAATAGTGATGATGTAAAAGCACTTGAATATTCTTTAAAATCATTACAGATCGCGGAAAAGCTGGGAGATAAACTTCGCATACTATCTGCATTGAGTACGGTAGCCAATATTTATTATAATAAGCCGCAAACAAAGGACACGGCCTTGAATTATCTCTTACGGGCCTTGCCCCTTTGCCAGGAAATTGGCGATAAAGAATCATTCGGGATCATTGCGGAAAATATCGGGGAGATCTATTATGAAAAGAATGATGATGTAAAGTCTCTTGAATATTTTAATAAATCTATAGAAGCACTGGGCGCCAATAATATCAGCAGTGCTTTTGCCTACAATGGTATCGGGAAACTTTATCGTCGTGAAGGACATATGGAGGAAGCGCTGAAATACCATAACCTGGCGCTTAGTATTGGTCAAAAAGCCAATGCTGGTTCTCATATCATGCAGTCACTGGAAGAGATCGGGAACCTTTACGCGGCAAAAAGAGATTTTCCTTCCGCATTGGGCTTCTATAAGCAATCGGAAGCGCTGGCAGTTGAGTTGAATTCCAAGTCAACATTGAAAGATCTTTTTGAAGAGATGTCGGATGCGTACCAGCAATCTGGTGACTACAAAAATGCATATGCCTACCAGCGGAAATTAGGAGACATCAAGGATTCTCTTTTTAATGAGACCACTGAAAAAAAACTGGGAGCACTCCGTTTTGAGGTTGATCTTGAAAAAAAGCAGGGCGAGATCAATATGCTGGCAAAAGATAATGATCTGCAGGCGGCAACTATCAAACGGCAGAATTTCGCCAAGAATGCATTTATGATCGGGTTGTTTCTTGCATTTATCATCGCCTTCCTGGTTTACAGGAACTACCGCATGAAAGTGAAATCACACAAAATACTTGACCAGCAGAAAAATGAAATTGAACAATTGCTGCTTAATATACTTCCAGAGAAAGTAGCCAAAGAACTCCGCCAAACCGGCAGGGCCGCTCCTTTGCATTATGATAGTGTTTCAGTGATGTTCACGGATTTTAAATCGTTCACCATTATTGCAGATACTATGTCGCCTGATGAGCTGGTAGCTGAACTGGATGCCTGCTTTATCGCGTTTGACGGAATTATCGGGAAGTATAATCTTGAAAAAATAAAAACGATCGGTGATTCGTATATGTGTGCCGGCGGCATTCCTTCCCCTGATCCGCAGCATGTACTTAAAATGGTAAAAGCCGGTATCGAAATACAGGAATATGTGGAAGAAATGAATCAGCGCAGAGCTGAAAAAGGACTTACCCCCTGGAAAATCCGTATCGGTATTCATGTGGGTCCTGTGGTGGCCGGTGTGGTGGGCAAAAAGAAATATGCTTATGATATCTGGGGAAGTACTGTAAATATCGCCAGTCGTTTGGAAAGTAATGGAGAGCCCGGCAGGGTCAATATCTCGCATGCTACATACGAGGTTATCAAGGATAAATATCTATGCAGTCCGCGTGGAAAGATCAGTGCAAAAAATATCGGTGAGATAGATATGTATTTTATCGAGCATGAAATAGAGAATGGCGTTCATAAGCCGCTTAATCTTACTAACCTGGAAGAGTTAGAGGTTAGTAATTAGTAAGCATAAGGAATAAATAATAAGGGTAAGGAATGAGAAGGTGAGTTACTCTCTCATTCTTTATTTTTTTTATCCCTAATTAATAGCGTTGAGAACTATTGTTTTCAGATCAGCTATGGCCACTCTCTCCTGCTCCATCGAATCACGATGACGGATAGTGACAGTATTATCTTCTTTGGTTTGGTGATCCACGGTAACGCAGAATGGCGTGCCCAATGCGTCCATTCTTCTATAACGTTTACCAATTGAATCCTTTTCTTCATAGAAGCAGCGGAAATGCGAACGGCAATCATTGACGATCTGTTCAGCTATTTCCGGTAAACCATCTTTCTTTGTCAATGGTAACACGGCTAATTTGATCGGTGCCAGTTTTGGAGGGAATTTCAATACCACACGGCTATCCGGTTTATCAGCTGTGCTGAGGTCCTGCTCTTCATAAGCATGGCTTACTACAGCCAGGAACATCCTGTCCAAACCAATGGATGTTTCAATCACGTACGGAATATAATTACCGTAAGGTTTGCCGGTAGCCGGATCAACATCATTATCGAAATACTGCATTTTCTTTTTACTGAATTCCTGGTGTTGTTTCAAGTCATAGTCCGTGCGGCTGTGAATACCTTCCAATTCCTTAAAACCAAAAGGAAAATCAAATTCAATATCGCCGGCATTATCAGCATAAAAAGCAGGCTTTAGATGTTTGTGCCACCTATATTTTTCCGCAGGTATTCCCAGGTCGGTGTGCCATTTTTGTCTTGCTTCTTTCCAATATTGAAACCACTCCTTCTGTGTGCCTGGGCGGCAGAAGAATTGCATTTCCATTTGTTCAAACTCCCGCATCCTGAAAATGAACTGCCTCGCTACAATTTCATTCCGGAAGGCTTTACCTATCTGTGCAATACCGAAGGGCACTTTCATTCTACCCGTCTTCTGTACATTCAGGAAGTTCACAAAAATCCCCTGTGCCGTTTCGGGCCGGAGATACACTTTATTGTCTTCATCATCGGCAGAAACAGTGGAACCAAATTCTGTGGAGAACATCAGGTTGAACTGGCGAATATCCGTCCAGTTGCTCGTGCCGCTGAGGGCGCATTTTATTTTATTGCTTTCAATAAGTGTTTTCAAACCGGCAAAATCATCCTGGGCGAGTAAAGCATCCATCTGCTGAAGGACATCTTTTGCCAATTGCTCATTGCCGTTTGCCGATTGCTCCTCTGCAAACGCTTCAATCAAATGGTCAACCCTATACCTTTTCTTGCTATCCTTATTATCGATCATCGGGTCGTTGAAATTATCAACGTGACCGCTGGCTTTCCAGGTAGTGGGGTGCATAAAGATCGCCGCATCGATGCCCACGATATTATCCTGTAACTGGGTCATGCTTTTCCACCAGTAGTCTTTGATATTTTTTTTCAGCTCACTGCCCATCTGGCCGTAATCATACACGGCCTGCAGTCCATCATAGATCTCGCTGCTGGGGAAAATAAAACCATACTCTTTACAATGAGAAATGATCGCCTGGAATTTGTTCGAATCGTTTGCCATAAGTCTTCGCTACTTGCTTTAAAAGCATACAAGTAAGGCGGCAAAAATAAGGCAGAAAGAACACTTTGGGGCTTATAGATAATACCGGTAGTGGTACAGTTTGAATGATCATTAATGTTTTCCCGCAGATTTGCGCAGATTTTTCCGCGGAT
>DASVNY010000412.1:0-5394 GCA_036383615.1 Chitinophagaceae bacterium | reverse complement strand
TTTTTGACCTTCGCAAACAATTCGATCAAACCTTCCTGATCGTTACGCATAACGAAGACCTTGCCCGCCTGAGTGACCGGGTGCTGCACATGAAAGATGGAAAGATCGTTTAACGCTCTCTCCCGCCTCCCTGGAACAATGGAACCTGGAGACCGCCCCGAACGATCGGGATCGTCCTGCCAAGATTATCAGTGTATGGAGAATTTTTATTGCCAGATACATCAAACAACACTGCTAAATAAAAAAATGGTTGACCACCCCTTCCCTGCCTGCCGCTGGTATAACCACCACCCACCAAAAAGCTGCTGACATCATCCTTATACTTTTGCGTAATACCCACCTCGGGAATAAATTTCTGGCGAATAAAGTTGTGTTCAAACTGGGCCTGGACAAAAAGAAAGCGCACAGGATATAGTTTTAAAAATGCCCCGCCGCCATAAACAGTCTGGCGGAGTTTATCATTCGTTACATAATTATAATCCCGGTAAGAAGTATAGTTATAGTTAACCACAAGACCCAAATCGGCCCAGTTAGTAATACTGTAACCAAATACAGGGCTGGCACCTACTAAAAAAGTGTTGTTATAAAAAGCCAGTGAAATACTACCCCCGGTAAAAAGATTTTCCTTTTTAAATCCCCCTTTTTTATCATCCTCTTCTTCATCCTGTCCAGCTACTATCAAAGAAAGCAGCATAAATGTCGCTGCGAGTAGGATCGATCTTTTCATATAGATATATTTTTCTTATTCTAAAGATTGTTGTTCTTTCCAATCGAGTGACATTTCATTAATAAGCTTTTGCTTCGCAGGAAACCTCATGGCCATTGCCAGCAACATGGATAGGGTTATTAATAAGAACCAATAATTACCTGTCAGCATAAAAAGTAGAATAGAAAATATTCCTGCTCCTTCGCAGGGCGCCATATATAGGATAAGTGCGGCCCGGTACAGGTTTAATTTCTCTGAAAGATTAACAGAAGAGTTTTTTATCTCCTGCATTTTCTTATTGAAAGAATGTCGCCCAAAAACAAAAGCGCCAATAGCAGCCACGGCAACAACGCCTAAAATTATGTCAGCGTATTCCGTTAATGCGCTTGTTGGCATAGGTGCAAAATAGTTAAGCACTACAACCACACCGGTAAATATTACCATTCCCATCATCAATGCGATACATAATATCCGCATGCCACGCAGGTCAGCATTACTGGTACTTTGCTGGCTCATGCGTCAAATATTTTACCGGCATTCAGAATATTATTCGGGTCAAATATTTTCTTTATCTCTTTCATCAACCTCATCTGCGTTTCATCAAAAACGATGGACATATATTCTTTTTGCACCAACCCAATACCATGTTCTCCACTGATAGTTCCACCTAAACGCCTCACCAGTTCAAAAATTTCCTTGATACCATCTTTTAACGAACCGTTCCATTCTTCGTCTGTCAAATTGCCTTTTATGATATTCACATGCAGGTTGCCATCACCGGCATGACCATAACAAACAGAATGGAACCCATATTTTTTTCCAATATCTTTTACCCCTTTTAGCAATACGGGTAATTCCGCTCTTGGCACAACAGTATCTTCCTCCTTATAAATAGAATGTGATTTTACTGCTTCTCCCACTCTCCGGCGCATTTTCCATAGCTCAGCTTTTTGCTGTGCATCATCTGCAAATAATATCTCGCCGGCTTCAAATTCCTGGGCAATGCCTGCTATACCTTCCATTTCCTGCATCAGCACATCCATATTGTTGCCATCAACCTCAATCAATAAATGCGCTTTTATATCATCCGCTATTTTAACCGTGCTGCTATCAACAAATTTGCTCACCCATTCAAGTGCATCTCTTTCCATAAATTCCATAGCGCTTGGTGTGTAACCCGCCCGGAATATGGCGCTAACGGCCGCGCATGCATTTTCTGCCGAATGAAAAGGCACCAGCATCAGCAGGTCATGCTTGGGTAATGGGATCAATCGTAAAACAATCTTTGTAACAATCGCTAATGTTCCTTCACTACCAACGATCAATTGCGTCAGGTTATAGCCTGTTGCATTTTTCAATACGTTGGCGCCTGTCCAGATTATTTCACCCGTAGGCAATACGATCTCCAGGTTTAACACATAATCTTTTACCACGCCATACTTCACTGCTTTGGGACCACCACTATTTTCACTGATATTGCCACCGATAAAGCAGGAGCCGCGGCTGCTTGGGTCAGGAGGATAGAATAACCCTTTTGCTTTAACAGCCTCCTGCAACACTTCTGTGATAACTCCCGGTTCAGTGCTCACCTGCAGGTTACGTTCATCCACTTCAATGATGGCATTCAATCTTTCTGTAGAAAGCAACACACCGCCTAAATGCGGCAACGCTCCGCCACTAAGCCCTGTGCCTGCACCGCGGGGCGTAACAGGTATTCTTGCTGCATTGCATATTTTTAAAATAGCGCTGATCTCTTCGGCTGTTTTAGGTTTCAACACTACTTCAGGAGGAAAATGAAGATCCTCTGTTTCGTCATGAGAATAATTGTGTAACGATTCTTCATCCGTTAACACAAATCTTTCACCAACGATCATTTTAAATGCATCGATATGTTGTGCAGTGAGAGCGGGGGCCGCTACTGTTTCCATTGCTTAAATTTTAGAAGCTTATAATCCCGTAAAAATCGGAATAATCGGGCATATCTTAAAGTGAAAAGTGAAACGGGAAATGTGAAACGGGGGTGCATCCAAATTTTCGCAGAGTGAATTGTAGATTTCAGAACAGCCATCAGCGAAAATTTGTGATGCGCCCCTAAGAAACGTTAGTTCCGGAAGCTTGGGCACATAGATTGTTTGCGGTTACCATTGTAATGGTCAAACACTCCCTGCTTTATGAGAGAAAATTCAAAAGCTCCGCGGCTGCTATTATAATTCTTCAATGTAGAAATAGTAGCGTCGTAAGTGAAAGTGAATGTATAATCTTTATAGCCAAGACCGATCATGGGGATCACGGCATCCTTATGGCGATAATATAATCCACCGATCAGAACTTTTTCACCATCACCAGAGAGATTATAATGTGCATTCATACCACCCACCAACTCCGTTGATTTAGCCTGTGTAGAAAAATAAACGTTCGGGTTTATGATCCATTGATCATTTAATTTGAAACTACCATTGATAAACGCCGTGTGACGCATAGGTATCCGGTTGTCAATTCCCGGTTGTGCGGTAAAAAATGATTCGCGGGGGCGATTCACATGCATCGTTGAAAAACCAGCGTTAAAGTATATCTCATCATTGGGAAAATAGGCATAATTAGCTCCCACCTGTATGTCGAGGTAATTGATATTATTTTTATCCAAACTTACTGATGTGGGTAAGTGGCTATCGAAAAAATGTCCATCAAACTGATCGGGAAATTTTAGATTGCTCACATTGATCTGTTTATTGGCCCATCCTATATTAAATCCCAAACTAACAAGACTTCCCGCGTCGATCATTTGATGATAAGCTACCGAACCATATATTTTAGTAGAAGTAAGATTGCCGCTTCCTGCCACATCTCTCAGGATCAAACCACCAATACCCATCCAGCCTGTATTATCCTCCTTCTGCATGATCTGCACATCTCCAAAAGCACTCATTGTTTTATAAGGCAGTGCCATCACTGACGACCATTGGTTCCTGTAGTTAATGCCTAAGCGGTAGTCACCATCGGGAATAAATCCTGTGTTGGCAGGATTGGTGCTCAAAGGAGAATTCATGAATTGGGAAAAATGAAGATCCTGCGTAAAGGCACGGAGCACTAAACACAAGGCACAGATCGCAAGTAATATCGTTTTTTTAAATCCCGCCATGTTCAAATATTCTTGTTTACACATCCTCACCTATTATCATTTTAAATTTAAACCATTCACTTCGACATTCCTCTGTTCATCTGTTCCTCTGTTCATCTCTTCTATCTTATTAACGTTATATCCCCTTTCTTAGTTGTTTTGGTGCCGTCAAAAAATTCTACGTCCAATGTATAAGCATATACATCCATTGGCTGCAACTGGCCCTTAAATCGTCCGTTCCATCCTTCACTTCTATTGGCTGTTTCAAATACTTTTTGTCCCCAACGGTTCCAGATAATAAATCGCATTTTGGTAATACCAAAACCCCTCACCATTGCTATGCTGTTGACATCACCGCTTTGTGGCGTAAAGGCATTAGGCACATCCACCAATGGAATAACGGTGGTTGTTATATCATGGCAAAGCGTATCCGAACAACCAGCTACATTGAAAGCAATGAGACATGCCGTAAATGTTCCAGTCTTATTATACTGGTGTTGTATCGGCGCTCTTGAAGTAGTGATCAATGTATCTCCATCACCAAAATCCCATTTGAAACGAATCGCATCAGCCGATGCCAGGTTGGTGAAGGTGTGTGGCGTATTGATATCGGGGGTTAGTGGTGAATAGGTAAAATCGCTGACAGGAATTGAATACACAGTGATCGTGGCCCTTGCCGTATCAGTTACGTTACAGGTATTAGGATCTCTCGCCACCAAAATAACATTGTAAGTTCCCGGAGCAGTATAAGTATGTGTTGGGTCGGATGCTGACGAAGTACCTCCATCTCCAAAGAACCATTCATAACTCAACCCACCTATGGATTCATTATCAAAGGAAGCAGTATAAGGAACGCAACCTGTGGAAGGAGTAATAAAAGCTGCTTTCACATTATCTGAAATGGTCAGTTGCAAGGTGTCGGCTATGGGGAAATTACAATATATACTATCTCTCAAGGTGAGGATCACTGTATAAGTTCCCGGGCCGGGATAAGTATGTAATACCGGGTTCATGCCGCCAATAACAGTTGGACTTCCGTCACCAAAACTCCATGTGAAAGAAGTATTGGTATAGGGTCTTGCCGCAGGTGCCGTTGACAGGTTATTGAACTGGTACTGGAATGATGTACAAGCGCCAACTTTTACAGGCACAAAATCCAGATTGGCGATCAGGTCACCCACTTTAATATTGATATAAGAAGTATCCCTGATATTACAGGTAGTGGGGTCAATAGCTATCAGCATTACATGGTAAGTGCCGACTGCATTATAGGTGTGTGATTGTGTATATCCGGTTGCTGCTGGTAATGGACCCACCTGTGGTGAACCGTCACCAAAATCCCAGATATAGCTTTGCGCATTTTTAACCTGGTCGGTGAATTGAACAGTTAATGGAATACAACCTGCCGTATCCAAAGGCACGCCACCAATAGCAGATTGTACTTCTGCCCCTACACCGGTAAAGTCAAAATCTATTTTTACCATCGCGAGGTTACACCCGTTACCAGAAGGATTGGTCGGTCCCCATACTCCTGCGGTAGTTGGAAATCCCGGATTACCCGCAAACAAAC
>DASVNY010000411.1:0-3259 GCA_036383615.1 Chitinophagaceae bacterium | reverse complement strand
TTTTGCACGCTTCTCGGAAAGCTGTGGCAGGCGCTCTTTCACCTTTGCTAAAAACTCCGGTGCTGGTTGAATGGGTGCATGCGGCGCAGTGTAGGCGAGGTATAAGAAGAAAGGTTGGCGACTGTTTTTTTGTTGGTGCAGGTAGTCTATGGTCCATTGTGTAAAAAGATCGGTAGCGTGTCCTTCGGCCTGAATTTCTTTTCCGTTTTCGCGCAGAAAATTCTTCCCGTTCCGGAGGTGCTTCCAATAATCCTCCATCATGTCATCGAGCCAGCCATGAAAATAGTCGAACCCTTTTTCATTAGGCAGGTTCGGCGACTCGAGACCCAGGTTCCATTTCCCTACAATAGCGGTTTTGTAATTCGCTTTTTTCAGCAGATCGGGCAGCAATTGCACACCGGGTGTAAGAAAGCCAAAATTGTCTTCAGGCTTATTGCGAATAAGCCCGGGCACTCCCACCATTTCCGGGTAACGGCCGCTCATTAGCGAAGCCCGACTGGGCGAACAAACACATGAATTCGCATAAAAATTGTCGAACCGCATGCCTTGCTTGCAAAGCTGGTCGATATTAGGCGTTTGGAGGTCAGGAGTACCATAGTACGACACATCATGATAGCCCTGGTCATCTGTGATGATGATCAGCACATTTGGCTTTTTATTTTGCGCAAATGAAAAAAGAGAGATCAACAACAAAAAAAATAAAAGGATCTTTTTCATGCAGTAAATAGTTTGTCATTGCTGTTATGTGATGCGATGTAGCCGGTTCTTTATTTCCTTGTCACCAATGCAGCCATTTTCCCCTACATCCCCTGTGTTTTTTTTGAAATTTCCCGGCCTTTGCTATCATAGTCTTACATGAAAGAAGAGACGTGCTTAATTGCCAATGGATATTTTTTCAAGATCTTCTTTTCGATCTCTTTTTAAAGCTCGTTTTAAAGTGATGGGGCAATGTTTTTTTTCAACAACGGCACTTGCACTTAAATTTCCATATTCAATGAACATTGTAATATGTTTATTAGAGTCAAAAAGATCATCCTTATAGTAATTTGTTGCAAATCCCCTGGCATCTGTGTAAACGTATGTAACCATGTTCTGGCCATTTACAGGGATAATAATTTTTACTTCTTTATTAGCAACAGGATTGCCATCCGCTGCTGTAAAAACAAAAGATATCTTATTACCCCATTTTTTTTCAAGTTGGGCCAATGTGGGTTTAGGAAATGTCTTTTTTGAGAGTTGGCAAATGGCTGAATATCCATAATGCAGGTGTCTTTCATTAGTATTCGTCGTATAATTCCATTTTCTGTAGCTATAGATCAACGTGTTTTTTGAAAATTGGATATTATAGTATTCATAAATTGACCTGTAGCCATTGGGAGAGGTGACGTGTACCACAAAACGGTTGATGCTAATTGAATCAACAGTGCCAAGGTCCACATTGCCGGCACCATCCACCAGGGCTATTTGATCTTTACTTAAACGATAAATGCTGTTACTGCCTATGTCCCAGGTTTTGATGTTATCAGCGGGAGCATAAACAACATCATTGCTGTCGAGTATGTTAACAGCTTTTGCGACTTCCCAATTTTTATTTAAAAAGATCGTGAAACAATTATCTTTTGTTTGCGTTTTTCCCCAAAGTGGCGATAGTAGTAAAAGGATGAGAAAATGCTTCATGACTTCTTTCTGTTAAAAAAATCGAGACCTCCGAGTTTTTTATCCCGCTTTTATAATTAAGAATCCGTCGATATCATCTTTTCTTTCAGCCTGAATTCTTCAATATCTATCAACCCAAGGTATTTCCGGATCAACTCTTCATCATATTCGTCCTTCTTATTCATTTCATTCAGCAATTCTCTTTGCCTTTCCAGCAACTCAAGATAAATGCGTTGAAAATCTGCCATGCTGTTATTGCTGGAACTGACAAGCTCCTTTAAGTCCTGCTGAAAGAAATCAATGTCCAATTGAAGTCGCGCAAATAAATTATTCAGGTGTTCATTATTGTTTCTTTCCGCAGTGTATTTTTCTTCCAGTAATTGTAAAGAAACTTTCGATATCTTTTTCTGAATGATCAGTTCCTGCTCTTCATCGGGAATAACATCGGCCCTTTCCTGGAAGTTCACCTTTCGAATAAGCCAGGGAAGTGTAAGCCCCTGGAAAACCAATGTGACAAGAATAACAATAAAGGTGATGAATAAGATCAGGTTTCTATAGGGAAACGCTTTTCCATCTATCAACAATGGTATGGACAAAGCCATGGCAAGTGAAACCACACCACGCATGCCGGCCCAACCTAAAATCAATGGCCCCTTAAAACCAGGCTTTGCATCAGCAACTGTTATAAACCGGCTCATAAACATGGTGAAGTAAACCGCCCCGATGGTACACATGATCCGTGTTATGATCAGCACCAACGAGATCGCCAGTCCATACCAGATAGCATTGGATAAACTTATATCACCGAGCTGTTGCACAATAGATGGCAACTGGAGACCTATCAGCAAAAACACCAATCCATTCAACACAAAAACAAAATTTGCCCAAACATTAAAACCCTGCACCCGGCTTTTATAAGTAAGCATTGTCTGGCGTTTGCTTGACAAAAACAACCCGCCGGTAACAACAGCAAGCACACCGGAAAAATGATAGTGCTCCGCTAAATAATACATGACATAAGGAGTAACAAGCGTTAAGACGATCTCGATATTCGGTGTCCTGATCATCCAGCGATGAATAGCGTAAACGATCAAACCAATAGCTAATCCTATTAATGCACCGGCAATAATGACAAGAAAAAAATTAATGGTTGCTTCCCGGAAACTGAATTGTCCCGTAATGATCGCCACTAATGCAAAGCGGAACACAATTAATGACGATGCATCGTTCAGTAAGCTTTCCCCTTCGGCAATTGTCACCATACTTTTCGGAACTTTTACCTGTCGCATAATAGTTGTTGCGGAAATTGCATCCGGCGGGGAAACAATTCCACCTAATAAAAAACCAAGCGCCAGTGTAAACCCGGGTATAAAAGCATACGATGCAAAAGCAACCACACAGGAAGTGAGGATAACGATCGGGAATGCAAAACTCATGATCACTCTGCGGAATTTCCAGAACTGTTTCCATGATACCTGCCAGGCAGCTTCGTAAAGTAATGGCGGAAGAAAAATAAAAAATATGAGGTCGGGGTCGATAGTAAAACTGGTAAGAAAGTTACAGAGACCCAAAACAATACCGCCTGTCACTAATACAATTGGGG
>DASVNY010000410.1:0-3982 GCA_036383615.1 Chitinophagaceae bacterium | reverse complement strand
CCTTTGTTCATTACCATAATACGGTCACTGATATAGCGTACAACAGAAAGATCATGTGAGATGAAGATGATGGTAAACCCGAATTCTTTTTTAAGGTCATTCAATAAATTCAATACCTGTGCCTGCACACTTACATCCAACGCAGAAACAGATTCATCACATACAATAAACGAAGGATTTAATGCACGAGCCCGGGCAATAACAATACGTTGCCGCTGACCACCACTGAATTCATGCGGGTAGCGGTTAAAATGTTCTGCTTTGAGATTGACCTTTTCCAATAGTTCCGTCACCTTATCCTTTCTTGCTTTTTCTGTTGCGAGTATCCCATGCACTTTTAAAGGCTCCGCAATTGCTGAACCGATCGTCAGTCGCGGATTGAGTGAGGAATAAGGATCCTGGAAAACGATCTGTATATCTTTTCTTAACGAACGCAATTCATCCCTGTGTTTAGCGGTGAGATCAACTCCGTTATACGTGATGCTCCCGGAAGTTGGTTCTATCAAACGAAGCAATGCTCTTCCCAATGTGGTTTTGCCACAGCCGCTTTCGCCAACCAGTCCCAGTGTTTCTCCTTTATACACATCAAAGCTCACATCATCCACTGCTTTTGTATGTTCCAGTACTTTCCCTAAAAACGATTTCTTTGATGGGAACCAGATGGAGAGGTTTTTTGCTTGTAAAAGGATGGTTGAGGAATTAGGTATTGGGGATTGGGTATTGGTAGGAATAGCTGGTTTTTCCGAAACTAATTCCCAATTCCCTATTCCTTTCTTATTAAGAAAATCACCGACAACAGGTAGCCTTTCTCCCCGTTCATGGTTAACGGGCCGGCAGGCAAGCAGCGCTTTTGTATAGGGATGTTGAGGATCTGCAAAGATGTTTTTGACAGTATTCTGCTCAACAATTTCTCCTCTATACATTACGATGGCACGGTCAGCTACTTCAGCAACCACTCCAAGGTCATGGGTAATGAAGATCACTCCCATATTCGATTGCTGCTGTAATTCTTTTATCAGTTGCAGGATAGTTTTCTGAACTGTTACATCGAGTGCTGTAGTTGGTTCATCACATATAAGTAATGATGGTTCGCAGCACATCGCCATAGCGATCATCACCCGTTGTTTTTGTCCGCCACTCAATTGATGCGGATAGCGATTGAATACCGCTTCGGGATCCGGGAGTTTTACTTTATGAAACCATTCGATGGTTTTTGCTTTTGCTTCTTTTGAAGAAACCTTTTTGTGCAGGAGGATAGCTTCGGTCACCTGGTTGCCACATGTCAGCACAGGATTTAACGAGGTCATCGGTTCCTGGAAGATCATAGCGATCTTATTGCCTCTTATATCCTGCATCGAATGCCTGTCTCTTTTCAAAAGATCAACAGGTTCATCGCCTGTTTCTGAAAAAAAAATTTGCCCGGTTGAATAACGTGCGGGGGGAGACGGCAGCAATTGCAAGATGGAAAGCGAGGTAACAGATTTGCCCGAACCGGATTCTCCAACGATCGCCACTACTTCGCCACGGTCAACTTTCAGCGATATGTTTTTTAATGCGTTCGTAACACCTGATTCGATCGCGAAATCAACGGAGAGATCTTTTATTTGAAGTAATGGATGCAACAAAGAGATTTTACAGGCTGTCAGAATTTAAGGTGTCGAACCGTTTGTCCTTCGTTGATCAATTGCTTTAATGAATCAATACCCACTTT
Organism: Chitinophagaceae bacterium; assembly: GCA_036383615.1. Taxonomy (GTDB): domain Bacteria; phylum Bacteroidota; class Bacteroidia; order Chitinophagales; family Chitinophagaceae; genus CADEDV01. The sequence continues at coordinate 2,271 of DASVNY010000410.1, read as the reverse complement.
CAGGTGTGTTTCTACATATTGCGCCGTAACTTTTTTATCGCTTTCCTCTGTCTTCACACCATCGGGTATCATGGGTTGATCGCTTACCAGCAACAATGCGCCGGTAGGGATCTTATTGTAAAAACCTACTGTGAAGATCGTAGCCGTTTCCATATCAATGGCATAAGCTCTTACTTTTTGCAGGTATTCTTTGAATTGCTCATCATGTTCCCATACCCGGCGGTTGGTGGTATAAACAGTGCCGGTCCAGTAATCCACTTCGTAGTCACGAATAGTAGTTGAAACAGCTCTTTGCAAAGCGAAAGCAGGCAGGGCCGGTACTTCGGCAGGAAAATAATCATTGGAAGTTCCTTCGCCTTTTATGGCTGCTATCGGTAAAATAAGGTCACCGATCTTATTTCTTTTTTTCAATCCCCCGCATTTACCTAAGAATAAAACGGCTTTGGGTTCAATAGCTGAAAGCAGGTCCATGATGGTGGCGGCACCGGGGCTTCCCATTCCAAAATTGATGATCGTGATACCTTCGGCTGTGGCGCATTGCATGGGCCGGTCCTTACCAGCCACTTCTACCTTCTGCCATTCGGCAAACATGTTCACATAATTGCCAAAGTTTGTCAGCAGGATATATTTACCAAAATTCTCCAATGGTTCGCCGGTGTAGCGGGGCAGCCAGTTTTGTACTATTTCTTCTTTCGTCTTCATGTTTCATCAAATTAAATTGGGCTAATTTAAAACTTTATTTTTGGACCGATGATAAAGATCGAATACCCGGCGCCATCTTTTCGCATCAAAACGGAAAATGATAAAGAGTTTATTTGGGACGGACTGCGTAAAAAATGGTTGTTGCTAACGCCTGAAGAATGGGTGCGTCAGAATTTTGTGCAATACCTGGTGCAGGTAAAAAACTATCCTTCCTCGCTTATTGCACTGGAAAAAGAGATCCGCCTGGGGGAGTTAAAAAAGCGATTTGATATACTGGTTTATAATAAGGATCACCAGCCCTGGATGATGATCGAGTGTAAAGGCGCTGATATAAAACTGGACGAAACCGTGTTACAGCAGGTGTTGCGTTATAATATCACGGTGCCTGTGAAATACCTTATCGTAACCAATGGCAATTTGAACTTTGGCTGGCAACGAGAACCGGGATGGGAATCGATTAATGAAATACCGGTAATGAACGAAGAAGGAAATTAATACCTTTATTATATCCTTATTTCTTTCACTTTTAAATCAAACCACCATGACAACCGAACTTGAAAAGAGATTAACCGCTCTTGAAAAAACCAACCGCCGTTATCAGCTAACTATCGCTTCAATGCTTTTAATAATGGGAGCATTTGTCATTTCTTCCTACAATAAGCAGCAGCAAGTACCTGATAAGATAACAGCAAAAGCTTTTGAAGTAGTGGGCACGAATGGTAAAGTGCTGGTCAATCTTTCCAGTTATAATAATAATGGAGCTATTACAACCTACGATGCTACTGGCAATTATTTGGTTGATATTGTATCCAACACCTCCGGTTATGGAAATATCAATATTTATGACGGTAAGGGCAAGCCAACTATTCAATTGTATAATGTGAAAGGCGGGGGTGGAGCAGTGGCAATAAAAAACAGCCAGGGCAAGGATGCAGTGATGCTAAGCCTGATGACCAGTGGTTCAGGGCATCTCTCTCTGAATAGCCCGACCGGCGGTAAATTATTCTGGTTGGGTGAGACCACAGAAAAAAATGCTGATCTTAAAATGTACAATGCTTCCGGCAACCAATCTGTAAGGCTGGCGGCAACAAATGTTAACGATGGATCTGTTGAAACCTACAGCAATACCGGCACGAGGATGACCTACATAACCGCCGATGTGAATGGAGATGGATCTGTAACAACGTTTAACAGGAGCGGTGTAAGAAACGGAAGACTGCCTCAATGATCCGGCGTTTATCAGTTTTATGATGGCGAAAAAAACATAATTCTTCGGTGTTTTTCCCTTGGTTTTGCCTGAGACGAGATACTATATTTATGACGATTAATTAATCAGGCGCTGTGATAATTATTTAGAGAAGTCGTGCCACGGTTAAGTGGTGGCAGCAAGCTCAGAACTGTGGCACGACTATCCTCTCATTGTTAAAGTCGGCAGATGTTGCTGATAAAGGGAGCATTTGTTTGAGAAGAAATGGCAGGTGGTGGCGGGGGAGGACGCTGGGCGTTGGGCAATGTCGTTTAGTTAAGCTCTAAATTGCTCTTTTATAATTTGTAAATGTTTGGTATTTG
>DASVNY010000409.1:0-5839 GCA_036383615.1 Chitinophagaceae bacterium | reverse complement strand
TTGAAAGTTTCTCTTAACTCTTTTAGGCAAACTTTCATTTTATGTATAAAATCATCACGGCTTTCAGCGCCTTGCGCCTCTCCATAATGAAGTGCAGGGGAAGTGGAGGAGCGGATCAACTGCCCGGCAATATGATTACCTGCAAAGGTTTTGGGCAAGCGTTCCGCTACATCTATACAATCGCTTGCGAAATTGATCAACCTCTCCTGTAGATCATACCTTCTTGCTGTTGAAATTGCCATACCCAAAAGTCAATGATCCTGCAATCACATCCTTGTTGTTTTCACCATATTTTCAGCGTTTTTACCTCACTTCAATATTCCTCTGTTCATCTGTTCGTCTGTTCATCTGTTCTTCAGTCTTTCCAGAGAAAGGGAAAAAGAATAACGGCCAGCAATATGACCATTGCATCGAGGGCCACTAATAATAAAACAGGTTCGACAGGGATGGTGAGGAGTGGGGCAAAGGCTGTATTTGAAAGCCGCATCAGCAGTAGCAATTGCGGAATGATGATTGGGAAACCCAGCACCGCCATGATCGCGGCATTTTGTTGAGCTTTGGCAGCAATAGCCGCTAAAAAAGTAAAAACAAGACTAAGGCTCCAGCCGCCTAATAGCACCAGGCCAATAAACTGCCAGATCTTATCCATCGGGTTGCCAAGAAACAGGCGAAAAAGCAGCAGGCTCAGCATGCTCATCAACAGCATCAGTAAAGAATTGAAAAGTAGTTTGGCGAGCACAAAGTCACGCGGGCTGGCGATGGAGTAGAAATAAAGCATGCGACCCCGGCTTTCCTGCAAAAAGCTTTTGGCTACGGCATTGATACAAATGAAAAGCTGGATCACCCAAAACAGCCCGTTCCATACTTTGGCCTCGGGTTCATTAATGGCCATATAAAGCACAAAGATGGTAGCGCCGACATACAACAGGATACCGTAAAAACTGTATTGCTGTCGTATTTCCAGCAGGAGGTCTTTTTTGAAGAGGGTGAATATACGCTTCATCTTGTGCAAAGAAATGGAATTTCAGGGTCTTCAAAGCTGGATCAATAACATAAAACTACTGTGGAGAAAAAGGGGCTTTGTTTTTTTACCACCGAAGGTGATTTTACTATTCAAAGAATCAAAAATAATCAGGTAAATTGTTATGTCATTTTCGAATCAATAACCACACAGTTTCTATTATGAGAAAATTCTCCGCAGTGATCTTGTTATCACTTATTGTGTCGGGCCTGCAGGCACAGGAAAGAAATTTCTGGACAAGAACAAATGAGTCATCAATCAATAAGGATCTTTTTGCCAACAGGCAAAGACCGTCGGCTTATCAACTGTTTCAGTTGAATGAAAGTTCTTTGCGTTCAGTAATGCAAGCAGCTCCTTCTGAAAGAAACATTTCAGCTACAGCTTCTTCATTTATTGTTTCTATACCCAATGCAGAAGGTGGGGTTGATCGTTTTAAAGTGGTAGAGGCACCGGTGATGGATGCAGCGTTGGCGGCCCGCTACCAGGGCATCCATTCTTACCTGGGTAAAGGAATAGATGATGCTTCGGCGACTATTCGCTTTGATGTTTCACCGCAGGGATTTCATGGAATGATATTATATACCGGCAAACCCACCGTTTATATTGATCCGGTTGATGAAACTACCCATACCTATATGGTCGTTTCAAGAAAAGATATTGTTGACTATAGAAGCACTTTTCAATGTCTTACCAATGCTACGCCTGAAACAATAGAACGTAATAGCAGTGGAGCAGCTTTACGTAATGCTGATGATGGCCGGTTAAGAACATTCAGGCTGGCTTTATGCGCCACTGGTGAATTCTCACAATATTGGCTCAACGGGACCGAAACAAGTGATGCGGAAAGAAAAGCCAAAGTGCTGGCGGCAATGAATACACAAATGACAAGGGCCAATGGCATTTTTGAAAGAGATTTTGGATTACGCCTTGTTTTAGTTCCCAACAATGATGCGGTCATTTACCTGAATGCAGGCACCGATCCCTGGAATTCTGCTAATCTCAATAACGGAACACAAACGACTTGCGATAATGTCATTGGCAGCGCCAATTATGATATAGGTCACCTCGTTCACCGTGCAGCTGATAATGGTAATGCTGGCTGTATCGGTTGTGTTTGTAAGAGTGGATCAAAAGGAAGCGGGTTCACTTCTTATATGAATTTGAGCAGTGATTATTTTGTGGTGGATTATCTCACTCACGAGATGGGTCACCAGTTGGGAGGCAATCATACTTTCACTTTTAGTAATGAAGCTACCATTGCACAGGTGGAACCAGGTAGTGGTTCAACCATTATGGGTTATGCCGGCATCACCGGTGCAACTACGGATGTGCAATCTCATAGCGATGATTATTTCCATGCTATTAGTATCGAGCAGGTAACTAATTATATAAAAGCAGCCAATGGCGGTGCTGCCTGTGCAGTGACAACTGTTACTGGTAACACAACGCCATCAGCGAGCGCAGGAGGAGATTATATTATTCCAAGATCAACACCGTTCACACTCACCGGCAGCGGTTCCGATGCTGATGCAACAGATATGTTGACTTATTGCTGGGAGCAAATGAATGCGAGGGCTACCGGTTTTTCTACAGTGCCCAGCGCAACTGCAACTGCCGGCCCACAGTTTCGTTCTTATTTACCAGGAACGACCACATCAAGAACTTTTCCAAGACTGAGTGATATCCTGGCAGGCACAAATTCCAATAAATGGGAAGTGTTGCCGGCAGTAGCAAGAACGTTGAACTTCCGTTTTACAGTTAGGGATAATCATGAAGGTGGTGGCAACAACCGCAGTGATGATATGATAGTAACTGTTTCCGGAACTACGGGTCCATTCGCCGTTACAGCACCGAATACCGCCGTAACATGGGGTGCGGGTACAACACAAACAGTTACATGGTCCGTTAATGGCACCAATGGTTCGCCGGTTAATTGTGCAACGGTGAATATCCTGCTTTCAACAGATGGCGGTCAAACTTTCCCAACAGTGTTAGCTGCTAATACCGCTAATGATGGTTCTGCATCTGTTGTTGTGCCAAACGATCAAAGCTCAACCTGCCGTATAAAAGTGGAAGCAGTAGCTAATATCTTCTTTGATATTTCCAATGTCAACTTTACTATTGGCACAGCGGCTCCTTGCGATGATCCAACAGGATTAAACAACGCTAATATTACAAGCACAGGTGCAACAGTTAGCTGGTCATCCGTGAGTGGCGCTAACACTTATGATGTGCAGTATAAAACTTCTGCTTCATCAACCTGGTTGAATGCAGCAACAGGCACAAGCGCTACGTCAACAAATTTGAGTAGTTTAACTGCTGCTACAAGTTATGATTGGAGAGTGAGGGCCAATTGCGCTTCTGCAAGCAGTAATTACAGTCAAAGCAGTTTTACCACACTTAGCGCGGGTGGCGGTGGTTGCCCGAGCAGTTATGATAACACAGCAAATAATACCGCGAACAATTCAACTTCAGGCAATGTTCAAATACCATTGAACACCGATGTTTTTGGAACGATCAATTCAAGAACAGATAATGATTATTATCGCTTCACCATTGCGACGGCAGGAACAGTCAGCCTTTCCCTGAGTAACCTGCCAAGTAATTACCAATTGGCATTGCTAAACAGTGGTGGTACACAATTAGCTTTATCACAAAATAACGGCAACGCTGCCGAGGCTATTAATACTACTCTTAACCCGGGTGATTATTATGCAAGAGTGTTCCCCAAAGCTAATTCGAGCAGTTCTTCCTGTTATACACTAAGAGTGCAGGCCGGTGCAGGACGAGGAGGCAATGGCGATCTGTTTACACAGGTTAGCATTTATCCAAATCCAACCCGTTCATTTGTAAACCTGAACCTTGGTTCACTGGAAGGGGTTTCTGATGTACAGTTATTCGATGTGCAGGGGAGATCTGTGATGCAAAAACGGGTAAGTGCTATGAATACGCAACTCAACGTGCAATCATTGGCGCCGGGTGTTTATATGCTGAAAGTAAGAAACAATAATGTTGACGTGTTCACTTCAACATTTATAAAAGAATAGACCCGGATGGTCCTGTTATGTAAGAGGTTGTCTCAAAAGATGAAATAAAAGTATCTCGCAACGACGCAACGTCGCAAAGAAAGACTCTCACACGTTTAGCCGTAGCGGCTTTGCGTTGTAGCGAGACAATAAACATCTTTTGAGACAGCTTCTTTTCTTTTATATCTTTTCGATATAGCATTTGCGGCAACGGGGCTCATACACGTCTTTAGCGCCCAGCATTACCTGGTCCTCGTTTGGCACTTTGCGATAAGAGTAGTTGGCAATATTGCCGCATTTAACGCAGATCGCATGAAGCTTGGTGACATAATCGGCCTTGGCCATGATAAATGGCATTTGTCCGAAGGGCTTGCCCAAATAATCCATATCAAGGCCGGCAACAATCACCCGGATGCCGCGGTAGGCCAATTCATCACAGACATAAGGTAGCTGGTCGTCAAAGAACTGGGCCTCATCCACGCCTACCACATCCACATCGTTTGCCATCAACAGTATTTTTTGAGAATTATCGATGGGCGTTGACTGGATGGCATTGGTGTCATGTGATACGATCTTTACTTCATCATAGCGGATGTCAACGGCAGGTTTGAATATCTCCACTTTCAGGTTGGCGATCTTCACCCTTTTTAAGCGACGTATCAGTTCTTCTGTTTTTCCGCTAAACATAGAGCCACAGATCACTTCTATCCATCCACGGCGGTCGCCCAGTATATTAGGTTCAATAAACATTGTTAAGATTCAGCGTTTATAAAATGTAGCCTGTTTTATTGGCAAACTGTTTGTAATTTTAAAGCACCCTTCACAGGCGGCCAAAAGTAGCAAAATGGAACGAATAGAAGCATTGATACATAAACTCAGGGAACAGTTTGAGCAAAAAGCCGATCCGGGTCAAATGCAATTGACTGTTCAAATGCTCCAGCATGAGTTATCTCAATTGCAAAACAATCCTGTAAAAACGCTGGGTACTTCTAAAGTAGCTGTCGTGATGCCCGCTGGTTCGAATGTTTCTGCTTCACAGTATGAAATGTATGCACCCAAAGCCACACAGGAAGTGCCCCCGATAAAAGAAGTAAAAGAAACAGTACTGGTTGACCAGGGTTCTGTTTCAGTGGTACAAAAGAACGGTCAGTTGGATATGGTGTTCGACCCCATGACTGAAATTCCTACCTTATCCCATCAGCCCAAAACAAAGGAAGTGAATGATGTAACGGACCAGGCCGAATCATTGAATGATAAATTGAAGCAAGGCAAGACAGAACTGATGGAAGTGTTGAAAGAAACACCGGTAAAAGATCTTCGCAAAGCCATTGGCATCAACGACCGGTTCTTATTTATCAATGAACTTTTCCGTGGTGATGAAACCATGTATGAAAGAAGCATCAAGACCATCAACAGTTTTAATATCTATCCCGAAGCCGAATACTGGATTAACAGGGAAATGAAAACAAAATTGGGGTGGAGCAATAATAATCCGACTGTGCAGCATTTTGATCAATTGGTCAAAAGACGATTCTCCTGAATATAGTTGATCACTTTTTGTGTGGCTCCCAAATTTGCACGAACAAAATCACCCGCCGCTTTACTCCTGAAATTATATTCTTCTTTTTCTGTCAGCATCGCTTCAATTAATTGGCGAAGCATTGATCCGTCTTTTTTAATATCATGATAAGGAATGCCACCTCCTGCCTGCACCAGGCCAACTACTTCGGCATACTTTTCAAACACGGAGCCAAACAATACGATCTTGTCATACACGGCGGCCTCCAACACA
>DASVNY010000408.1:0-3574 GCA_036383615.1 Chitinophagaceae bacterium | reverse complement strand
TAACGTTGCTAACAGTGATGATGTTCCCAAAATTGATGAACATGTTTTTCCCAAAGCGATGAAACGAACTATAATTGATGCCAACAGGTAAAACCTGTAAAGGAATATTTTCTTCAAAGGCCCTGATAGCTAATCTCGCTGTTCCTTTTTTCAATGGCCGTAAATGCCATTCATTGATACACTTGCCTTCACTATAGATTAATACTATTCCTTTCTTTTTAAAAATTTCAATACAGGCATCAAATGTTTTATAGTTCTCAGCAAGATTTTCGACCCCCTCACTGGTGCGGAAGACCGGCAATATCTTCAATGCTGCCAGTAACCGGGCATAGAATGGTTTTTTAAACGCATCGCCTCTTGCCAGTGACCATACAGGCTGTTGGAACAAAGCGTTGATGATAACGGAATCCAAAAATGAATTGGGGTGATTGCAGGCCAATAATATAGGACCCTTCGATTTCAATAATGCCGGTTTATTGATAATGATCTTGCGGCAAAATATCAGGATAGCCAGGCGTATAAAAGGTTTTAAGATCCGGTAGAACAAAGCCTATTTTTGGTGAAAATAGGAAACTGTTATCAATCCTCAGTTTCGACTGCTGGTTACACTTCCAAAGAGAGACAATTTTTGTTTAAAATCTTCAGGGGTTATAGGCTCAAATTTTAGTTCAGGGATTGTTTGTTTTCTGGTTGTTGCTAATGAAATTATTGATGCATACATTTTTCCCTCCTTTGAAACAGTACTTACAATGCTTACTTCTTCACCTACCGGGATCCTGTTAAAGTGTATTTTTTTATCTCGGTAATAACCCGCCAACGCAACGGCTCTTTTTTTGAATATAAGCATACTTGTAAAAAAACTGTTTTCAAATCCTTCACCAACATTGACGACAAACTCGGTGAGTCTCGATGACGGGTAATCAATAAACTGGTCACAATTGATCCAACCGAGATTCTCGATCTTAAAATTGTACGATTGTCTGAATTCAAGATACTCTTTATAGGCAGCTTTTCTTTTTTGTTTAGCAATTAATTCCTCACGCCACTTATTCTCGTATGCGAGACTATCTTCTTTTGTAATATACCTGAGTCGAACGGCATAAAGAATGGGAATTGAAATAGAGTCGGCTACATAGATTGTTTCATACCATTCATGTTGAGGTATACCTTCTGCCTTTTCCTTTTTAGCCGATCGAAAAAGACCTTTTGATTGCCTTCTTACAACGACCTTGTCATAGTATTTCCCATATTTTTCTTCTAACTGTCTTTTCACTTCCGAAGTACTCATGGGGCTGTTATAAGGAATTACAAACGAACCTTTTGTTTTAGTATTTCTTTTGTAAGAAGAAGTGCCTACAGGATTATTCCTCATGTTCAGTAGTGTAATCCTTTTAAGCTCTTCTTTTATAAACATTTGCTGTTGCCCTCGGTCTATCCAATTGACAGTGCTGCGGGTCATCCAGTAATTGCTCATACTATCTCTTTCCTCCATCTCTAAATTAGTAGAAGCAAAACTGTCCGATACCTGTTCACCCATAAACAATTTCATTGCAGGATCAAAAATCCTTGTTGGCATTTTAAGGTCAAGTGATGAACCTTGCTTTAGTCTAACTGTTTGCGAACTGGTCTTTGCACTAATATGAAGCATTCCGCCTGTTTCCAGCATCCGGTCATTGGAAAGAGTGGTTAATTTGTTTCCTATAATATCAGAAATGCTGTAAAATTCCTTTACCGATATTTGAACAGGCCCCTTTACTGTTTCTCCTTTTTCTGTTTCAAAGCAATTGGCAGGAATAAAAATTATACTACCTTCTTTACATAAGATAGTGGTGTCTTTGTTTGTAACTATCGTAAACTCTTCTGCTCTTTTTTCTACGGATTTGTAAAATATATCAAAAGCCTCTTTATTTGTCACAACAGATGCGGGTAGTTTTAATCCCGCAGTTGGAGAATCAATTACTGAAGCGATTTGGAAAGTGATAATCGGTTTAATAAGGTATGATTGGGCGCTTTTTGTATAGTTACTTGGATAAACCAATGGCTTCGACGTATCTAATGGGGGCTTATTTGTTGTTTTATGTTGGGAATTTGCAGTGGCTGGGGTAACAACGTCTCCTGCAGGATTTTCAGATCTTGTATTGAGCAGAACAGCTATAATAATCAGGGGTATTGACGCTGCCGCAAATCTGAATATCAGCTTTTGGTAATTTGTTCTTAGTTGACCGGAGGCTGTGCGCAGCATTTTTTGCATTTCCTGCCAGCTCTTATCCGCTTCTTTACTGTCAAGGGGAATTTCATTTTCCTTGGTGTAAAAAAAATCATCAATATTCTGAAATTTAGATGACAGTGGTTAAGTGTTCAGTTTTAAAAAGTAGTTCAATTTTTTCTTTTAGCAATCGTCTGGCTTCACTAAGATGCCATTTAGAGGTGCCGCTTGAAATCCCCAGTAGTTTTCCTATTTCCTCGTGTTTATAGCCTTCCATAACAAACAAATTGAAGACAGTGGCTGTATTTTTCGGCAGCTGATATATAAGATTTGTAATCTCATGGCCGCTTACACGGTTATAGGCTTCCGGTATTACCGGAACTAGTTCGTTTATCCTTACATGTTCATTAATTTCCTGAAACCGGGTATTGTTAAGTTGCTCATCAATGCATGTATTCACAACTATTCTTCTTATCCATGCTTCAATGCTTCCATCAGCCCTGTATTTTTCGATGTTAAGAAATACCTTCAACATTGCCTGATTATAGGCTGCGGACGCAAGGTCTTTGTGGCCACCACAGTACCTTAAGCAAACCTTCATCATTGCAGGGAAAAAATATTTGTACAATTTCTCCTGTGCTTTGCTGTCCTGCCGTTTACAGGCATCTAATATGTGAGACCAGTCAGGTTGCAAGAACATTCATTTAAGCCGGGATCAATAGTATTGACTCCCGCTGGTAGTAATATGGTTGGGAAAAATCGATTTTTTTTTGGATTTTCAAACCGGATTAGGAAGGTAGCTAAATTCCTTTTTTGATGATCGAAGTAGCGTTAAAGGTTGACAGGCGAACAGCACCCAGAAGTGAGTTCTGCAACGACTGCTAAATCAGAGCGTTAGGAGAGAGGGTCGTCTCAAAAAACTCCACCCTGAAACGGTCAGTTTCCCGGGCAATAGCCTTATCTTTGCTGCCCCGAAATTTTAAACCCCTTCGGGAATAATTTATGTCTGAAAACAATATTGTTAATCAAAACGCTGATGCACAGGAGTCCGCCTCTGTTGAAACAACGGATGTGGCTACAGCGACACCAAATCTACCCGTGCAGACCGCTCACGACGATTTCGATTGGAGCGTTGACAAACGGAATGTTACTTCTTACACTGAAGAAGAAAGAGAGAAGTACCACAATGTTTATGATAAAACATTTGTGCAGTTGAATGATGGCGAACTGATCAATGGAACTGTTGTTGGTTTGACGAAAACTGATGTGGTGTTGAACATCGGTTTCAAAAGCGATGGACTTATTTCATTGAACGAGTTCCGCGATCTGCAGGGATTAAAGATCGGTGATGAAGTGGAGGTGATGGTG
>DASVNY010000407.1:0-2969 GCA_036383615.1 Chitinophagaceae bacterium | reverse complement strand
TCTAACCTGGGGCCAACTACTTTATCACAAGCCAACGTTTGGAAAGAAAGAAGGGTTGAACTGGCTATGGAGGCCGACAGGTTCCTTGACCTTGTTCGGCAAGGCAGAGCCGGTGCTGTAATGAGAGCCCATGGCAAAAATTTTGTGGACAATAAGCATGAAGTGTTCCCGATACCACAGGCACAAATAGACCTGAGTGGCGGCAGGCTTACCCAAAACAATTATTAATGCGCTATAAAACATTAAGCATATGAAAAATATTTTTAGAACAATACAAATAGCAGCGCTGACAATCCCGTTGGCATGTTTGCTGAACTGGAGCTGCACAGAAGCAAAGTATGACGATGATTTTGTAGAAGGCGACCCTCCGCCGGTGCCGGGAGGTTTTGTGAACTCCAGTGAAGTGGCTGCCAGCAATCTCCTGGCCTACTGGAATTTTAACGGGGATAAAAAAGAAAGCATTTCCGGTGTTGTGCCATCCAGCGAACGAAATGCATCATTTGTGTCAGGCATCAAGGGCCAGGCGCTGCGTCTTGATAGTGGCTGGGTTTTATATCCAACCATCAGTGCATTGAGCACAGCGAATGCTGTGTCAAGTGTAACCGTTGCAGTATGGGTAAGATTCAGGAATAATGGCGCACAGGCTTCCGAATTTTTTGCATTGACACAGGACCCGACAGTGCAATCAGACTGGCTGACCATATTAAATGTAGCAGCTGAAACCGGTCGTTCCGCAACAAGTAATAATCTTGTTTTTCATAGCTGGATCGGAAGCTATTCAACAGGAAGCCGTCGCGGTGGCGATAATATAAATGACTTTGGTGTTTCAGGTGTCGATTTCCAAACTGTTCCGCGTGCCGGCGAATGGGTGCATTATATCATGCGTTATGATGGTGCTACTTCCACGATTGACTTGTTTGCAAACAGTATTCGTGTTTCCAATAACAATTTCCGTGTTCGCACAGGTCTTGGACCACTGGTAGCAACTGTTCCTACACGTGTTTTGCTGGGAGCTTTTCCAACATTGGCTGTTGGTTATCCCAATTCAGGAAATCAATCCTGGCAGGATTGGCTCACAGGTTCAATGGATGAGCTAAGAGTATATAACAAGGCTTTGACGGATGTGGAGATCAGTGCGCTTTATAAACTGGAAAGACAGGGCCGTTAATAATACGGAAGAAGAAAAATAGTTGAGCAAGGCAGAGTAAGCAGTCAGAAAAGGGGTTGCTGCAAAGCAGCCCCTTACTTTCTTAAAGAACATTTACCGGAACACTGCGAATGAGACAGAGACCATTCTGATCATTGTTAGTTGTTAATCTCTTTTTCATGAACAGCAGGCTTTATATTTTTTTCCTGGCAATAATAGTGAGTGCAGCAAGTTGTGGTAAAGGCGGTGGTGATGATCCGCCTCCAACGCCTGTGTCTATTAGTTTTTCTTCCTTGCGTGTCAATGGCGCTAACAGTAGCCTTACCCCATTTAATGTGAGCAGAGATCCGGCTTTGAAATTTATTTTCTCGGGCCCTGTAAAAACAAGCAGCGTGCCCAATAGTGTTTCCTTTACAGATGGGAATGGAACAGGAATAAGCTTTACGACTTCTTTTGAAAATGGAGACAGCGCCGTGGTTATCCGGCCGTCCTCTTCGCTGGCAAGCCTCAGCAAATACAGGATCATCATTGCGATAACGCTTCAGTCTTCTACAGGCGGCAGTCTTACTTCACCTGTTGACCTGAATTTCACCACCCAAATCGATTCAACCAGGAAGTTTCCATTACTAACAGATAATGAACTGCTGGATAAAGTGCAGCAGCAAACTTTTAAATACTTCTGGGATTTTGGTCACCCCGTCAGTGGATTAGCAAGAGAAAGAAATACATCTGGAGAAACGGTTACTTCAGGTGGTTCCGGTTTTGGTATCATGTCGATCGTTACCGCCATTCATCGTGGTTTTATTACAAGAGCGCAGGGGCTTGCAAGAATGCAAACCATTGTAGCATTTTTAAAAAATACAGCACAAACTTTTCATGGTGCTTACCCGCACTGGTTAAATGGAACAACAGGAGCTGTTATCCCATTCAGCACAAAAGATAATGGGGCCGATCTTGTTGAAACATCATATTTGATCCAGGGGCTGCTTTGCGCAAGACAATATTTTAATGATGCCGGCGCCGCTGAAACGACTTTACGAAACGATATCAATACTATCAGCAATAGAGTTGAATGGAGCTGGTTCCGCAATGGCGGCCAGGATGTTTTATACTGGCACTGGAGCCCGAATTATAATTGGGAAATGAATCTTCCCATCCGCGGATGGAATGAATGCCTGATCACTTATGTGCTGGCAGCTTCTTCCACTACCTATAGCATTCCCGCATCGGTTTATACCAGTGGCTGGAAAGGCGGATCGAATTTCACTAATGGGAATACCTATTTTGGTTATCAATTGCCATTGGGCCCAAACCTCGGAGGGCCTTTATTCTTTTCGCATTATTCTTTTTTGGGTATCAATCCAAATGGTTTAACAGATCCGTCGGCGAACTATGCCACACAAACAAAAAATCATACACTTATAAACTATAATTATTGTAAGGCAAATCCGCGTGGTTGGTTTGGTTACAGTGATTCAGTATGGGGATTGACGGCAAGCGATATTGCCGGAGGGTATGCTGCAAGCTCACCTACTAATGATATAAGCGTGATCGCACCAACGGCCGCTTTATCATCTTTTCCTTACACGCCTGCAGAATCAATGGCCGCGCTGAAATTTTTCTATTATGTATTGGGGGATAAACTTTGGAAGGAATATGGTTTTGTTGATGCCTTCTCATTGCATAATACATGGTTCGCCAATTCATTCCTGGCGATTGACCAGGGGCCGATCATTATAATGATAGAAAATTATCGAAGCGGACTGCTATGGAACTTATTTACCAGTTGCCCGGAAGTGAAGGCCGGAATGCTGAGTCTTGG
>DASVNY010000406.1:0-2064 GCA_036383615.1 Chitinophagaceae bacterium | reverse complement strand
TTGTGCAATCCGCAAATGGGATGATATGGGTATTGAGCAGTGCTGGCATCATTACTTATGACCCGGACAAACCCGCAACCACCGGCTGGAAACCGAAACTTGATTTTTTTGATATTGTATATAGCAACAAAGGAGAGCACTCCCTTCCACAGGACCGTGAGTTAAAGTATTTTCAAAATAATCTTTCCTTTTATCTTTCTGCGCCAACTTATATAGATGAAAAGCAAACACGATTCAGCTACCTCCTCGAAGGAAGCGGTAATGAGAGCTGGAGCGAACTATCTACTAATTCGTCTATCAACTTTGTAAACCTGGCTCCCGGCGAATATACCTTACATGCTAAAGCAATCTTTCTTCACGGGCTTTATCCCGTCGCGGAATCATCTTATGCTTTTACCATTTTGCCGCCCTGGTGGCAAACATGGTGGTTCAGGATATTGATGGGATTATTCATTGTCGGGTTATTGATTATCGTGCTTCGCTTTTATTATAAACGAAAACTGGAAAAACAAATGGCCCTGCTGGAGAGAAAACAAGCCATCGAAAAAGAAAGAACAAGAATAGCAACGGATATGCATGATGATCTTGGCGCCGGCCTGTCACAAATAAAATTCCTGAGTGAAACGATCGGGATGAAAAAACAAAAACACCTGCCTATAGAAGAAGATATAAACAGCATCCGGGCCTTTTCCAGTGAAATGATCGATAAAATGGGAGAAATAGTCTGGGCATTGAATGAAAAAAATGATACCCTGACCGATCTTCTTTCCTACACACGAGCCTTTGCGGTTGATTACCTGGACCAGAACGGCATTCAGTGTCATATTACCGAGTCCGATAACCTTCCGCAGGATATAGTAAGTGGTGAATTCCGGAGAAATATTTACCTGACGGTAAAGGAAGCTTTGCACAACATAGTAAAACATTCACAGGCAAGCGAAGTATTTATTACTATCGTTATCACCGACAGGTTGAACATACAAATAAGAGACAATGGCATCGGGATCAACAAAACAGAAATGAATAAGTTTGGTAATGGACTTTTGAGCATGAAAAACAGGATAACCGGGCTGCATGGAAGTTTTGAAATAAAAGAAAACAACGGAACGGTGGTGGATATTTCAGTGCCGCTTCACTAACTTTTGTCATATTGTTGAATGGCTGATTTAAAACTATTTTCGGGAACATGAGCATTTCCATAGCAATTGTAGAGGACCTGGATGTAGTCAGGAATGGCTTGAAGGATTTTATCTCCCTCAACACAGATTTTCTTATAACCGGCACTTACAAAACCGGTGAAGAAGCACTGACCGGGCTCCCGCAAATAACACCCGACATCGTTATCATGGACATCAACCTGCCAGGCATGAATGGCATTGAATGCATAAAACAGGTAAAGGATAAAAGTCCGCACACACAGTTTATGATGTTTACCGTGTATGAGAACGATGAAAAAGTTTTTGAGGCCCTGAAAGCCGGTGCTTCGGGATACCTTCTCAAAAACACGGGCCTGCTGCAAATCGCTGAATCGTTAAAAGAATTACATGAGGGCGGCAGCCCCATGAGTGCAAACATCGCAAGGAAGCTGGTAAATATTTTCAGGGGCAAGAATATCAGTGAAGCTTCTAGTAGTTTAGATATATTATCCCCGAGAGAAAATGAGATACTCCAACTGCTTGCAAAAGGGTTACTCTATAAAGAAATTGCCGAACGTCTTATGATAACAACGGGAACTGTAAGACAGCATATTCATAAGATGTATGAGAAGCTGCATGTGCAGAACAGAACGGAGGCGATTAATAAAGCGCTGGGAAAATGAGTTAGCGGATCGCCCGATGATAGCTATCGGTTTTAGATTTTGGGCAGTATTTGGCCCAGTGCTGGGCCCTCCCAACGCCCAGCGGCCTCCCCCGCCACCACCTGCCATTTCTTCCCAGGCAAATGCTCTGCTTATCAGCAATATCTGCCGACTTGATCAATCAGAGGATAGTCGTGGCACGACTACACTCAATAGTTATCACAGGGGCTTGATCAATTAATCATCATAAATATAGTATCTCATCT
>DASVNY010000405.1:0-8000 GCA_036383615.1 Chitinophagaceae bacterium | reverse complement strand
CCCATCGTACTTATAATATCAGAGAAAGAAAATCCCTGCTTGTTAATATTATTGGCATTGAATAAAAAGGAGATCCGTTGGGGCCCAGTGAATTTATTAAAGCTAAGGTTCCCTTCATAACGATCATCACTACCATAACCTGCCAGGGCACGAACAAAATATCCTTTGTTTCGATCTTTCTTTAGTTTGATGTTTATTGTTTTGGTACGGCTTCCATCATCGATCTTGGTGAATTTGGCCTGGTCGCTCATATCATCAAACACCTGCACGCTTTCCACCATATCAGCCGTAAGATTTTTAGTCGCCAGCTTGGGATCATTGCCAAAGAACTCCTTTCCATCAACAATTACCTTTTGCACCTGCTCGCCCTGTGCTTTTATATTACCGTCCTTATCCACTTCCATTCCCGGTAATTTCTTTACGAGATCTTCAACGGTTGCATTGGGTTTTGTTTTGAAGGCCCCTGCATTGAATTGAACGGTGTCGCCTTTCACTTGTATAGGCACGTTGGCATCAACCACCACTTCTCCCAACACCTTTACATTCCTGGCGGCTATGATATCGCCAAGGTCATTTTGCTTTTTATCTGCTGTAATAGATACCAGTTTATTAAAAGGTTCGTAGGCATTGTGAGAAATGACCAGTTTGTATTCCCCTTCGGTAAGGCCTTTTACTTCAAAAACTCCTTGCTTATTACTGAGTGTGAATGTTACCAGCGAAGAATCTTTTGCATTCAGAACGGAAACAGTAGCATCGCTGATAGGTTGTTTGGATGCTGTATCCATCAGCTTGCCCCGGATACTACCATCGGTTTTTTGAGCTTTAGCGGCTGTAAATAAGAATAATGTAAGAATAAGCAGTGTAGTGATCTTCTTCATAAGTAGTTAAATAAGTACGAAATTAGACGTAAGCCGCCGTATTAACCTTCGCACTTATATAAAATATATGAGAAAAACCGACGAATTGCTTCTGTAAGCCGATGAAATACAATTGTATTGAGGGATGTGAGTAATGGGTTTTAAGTCAGATAAGTCAAGGGGTCATATAGGTCAACGGGTCATATGAGTCAAAGGCGTGACCTACTGACTAATTTGACTTATTTGACCCACTGACTTATATGACTTTATATGACCGGTCAGATTTCAAAATTTAAAGACCCGCTTAGTTCCCTTCCACCATCTTCTTCAAATTACTCAACCCTGTTTCAAACTGGTGATTGAGATTTTTCGTGATCATCGGTCCCATAAGGCTGGCAATGGGCCAGGGAAGCCCGCCGCTATTTTGCCAGGTCACTTTTGTTTCGCTTCCATCACCCCATGATTCAAATAACCAGTTATCCTTTGCTTTCGACTTCCAGGGCTTTAAAAATTCAAGATCAAAGTTGATATGCTTGTTGTCGATATTCCGGAGTGTTAAACTACCCACACCCACTTTTTTTCCTTCCCAACCATAACGGTGGCCGGGTGTTTTAGGATTTCCTGTAATACTATTGATAGCGGTTGGATCTGTTTGTTGCCAGGGGTTCCATTTGCTATAATAATTCAGATCACCCACTTTATCCATCACTTCTGTTACAGAACGATTGATCACTATAGACTTTTCGATATTATAGGTCTTGGGTAAAAGTGCAGCTACAACGAGCAGTAAAAGAATAAGACCCACAACTATATAAACGACGATCATGCTACTAATTTTAAGGCAGTTAAGGTACTGAATTCAGCGGGGCACAACAAACCATTTACATGACCGGCTCAATGTCTTGTGCGGTAAAATTTTCCCGGTCGTAAATAAATAACGCCTTTATCAGTATAGAATCTTGTGGGTAATTGCACATAATTTCCGCTTGCGTCATATCCCTGCACTTCAAAATGCAGGTGCGGAAATGCTGAATAGCCGGTGTTGCCACTTAGCCCGATCAGTTGTCCTGCTTTCACCGTATCACCAATATTTACCAGCACCCCATCTTTCTGCAAATGCCAGTAATGCGCAACAGACCCATCATCGTGTTTGATAGTAATAAAATTACCATCGGATAAATTTTCATTTTTCAGTCCGCCTTCATCAGAATCTTCCCTTGCCGAGCTAACTATTCCATCACGGGCCGCACAGATCTTTGTTCCATTCTTTACTTTGAAATCAAGGGCTCTTTCATTTTTATGACTAAAACTACTTTCGTAGGCCTGGATCAAAAACACTTTCTTTTTGTTTTGGAAAGGGAGATTATAAATAAAGCTGCTGTCTTTTTTGAACTTTCCATTTTTGAGATCCTGGATGGAATATTCCTGTTGTGAAAAAAGTACAGCAGGTAGCAACAAGAATAGAAGAAGAAATTTCATAGCATTTAACTTATCGGTGAGAATACAAAGCCAAAAGCAGTTTCTCCGGTGTCATCGGTGCATCAAAGGGAATATCCGCAGCCGGGTTAAACGCTTTTATTGCATTGTATAATGCGAACCAGGCCCCGATTCCATACATCAGCGGAGGTTCACCAACAGCTTTGCTTCGGAAGATCGCCAGGTTCTCTTTTTCTGTTTCCAAAAAATGAACAGCTATTTCTTTAGGCACCGAATAAATATCAGGCACTTTATACGTACTCAATGCATTTGATCTCAGTTTCCCTTCCTTGTCATAGATGATCTCTTCCATCGTCATCCAGCCAATGCCCTGCACCAATGCTCCTTCGCATTGCCCCATATCAATGATGGGGTTCATGCTCTTGCCAAAATCATGAACGATCTTCACCGAATCAAATTCATAAATACCACGGCGGCAGTCTATTGTTGTTGTGATAATCGCCGTGCCATATACATGATAAGTAAAAGGGTGGCCCTTTTCTTTGCTTGCATCAAACCAAATGCCCGGTGGCGCATAATGAGCATGCTCCGATAAATTCACCCGTTTCACAAAAGCAGCCATTACCAATTTATTCCAGTTCCAATCTGATCTCTCATTATTGATATATACCCAATCCTCTTTTATTTCTACTGCATTCACCTCAACATTCAATTCAGCGGCGGCAACTTCTTTCAATCTTTGCAAAATAGTAAGACAGGCTATCTCTGCTGCCTTACCATTCAGATCGGAAGAAGCGCTGGCTGCAGTGGGCGATGTATTGGCGACCCTGTAAGTATTGGTTGTATTCACTTTTACTTTGGTAGGATCAATAGAAAAAACAGCGGCGACCACCTGCAGGATCTTTGTGTTGAGGCCCTGTCCCATTTCAACGCCGGCTGTGCTCACTCCAACACTGCCATCCGTATAAACATGCACCAATGCTCTTGCCTGGTTCATTAATGTTTTAGTAAAGGAGATACCAAAACAGATCGGCATCAGTGCCAGTCCTTTTTTGTAAAACTTATTCGCGGCATTGAATTCATCAACTTCCTTTCTCAGTTTATTCAATTCATATAACTCGACCGCTTTATCCCAGCATTCATTCGCTTCGCTTTGTGCAATTTGTCCATAAGGAAACTCATCGCCTGTATGCAGTAAGTTTTTTTGTTGAATAGTTGAAGCGGGCACGCCCAGTTGTTCAGCCGCTTTTGCGATGGCTGCTTCAATCACAAACATTCCCTGTGGTCCGCCAAAACCACGAAAGGCGGTATTTGGAGGTAAATGTGTTTTGCAACTATAAGCAGTAGCCCTGACATTCGGAACAAAATAGGAATTGGTGCAATGAAACAATGTTCTTTCCATTACTGCCGGCGAAAGATCGGCTGCCGCTCCTGCATTTTGGTAAAATGTTACTTCATAAGCAACGATCTTCAATTCTTTATTCAATCCAATTTTGAAATCGGATGAATAAGGATGTCGTTTGCCTGTCATCCGCATATCTTCCATACGATGCAGGCAATATTTCACGGGACGTTTTGTATGATAAGAACCGAGTGCACATAGCACACCCCATGTTGTGGCCTGGTCCTCTTTGCCGCCAAATCCTCCACCAAGTCTTGTTGTGTCAACTTCTATTTTATTCATCGGCATGTTCAACAACCTCCCTGCTGTTCGCTGCAATGCAGTAGGTCCCTGTGTAGATGAATAAACTCTCAGCACCCCATTTTCCTGCGGCACTGAATAAGCCCCTTGCGTTTCTATATATAAATGTTCCTGTCCGTTAGTTTCTGTGCGCCCTTCAAAAATATGATCACAGGCTGCCCATGCATTATCGGTATCTCCCATGCGAAATGTTCGGGGTGGAACGATCAGTTCATTTTTTTCTTTAGCCTCTCTTGGATCGGTGATAATGGGAAGTGGCTCTATCTCCACTCTTATTTTTTTTATCGTCTTTCTTGCTGCTTCATCTGTTTCAGCGATCACTAATGCGATCGGCATTCCGCAAAAATGAACATGTGTGCTTGCCAGTAATTCTTCATCGGGAATGATGCCGCCTATTTGATTTTCGCCGGGAATGTCTTTCGCTGTCAGGATAGTAACAACACCAGGTACTGCATATGCTTCACTTGTATCCAACAATACTATTTTTCCATGCGCAACCGGTGAATCAAATACCGCCGCGAAAAGTGTTCCTGCCTGCAAAGGAATATCATCGATATAAACCGATTCGCCGCGGACATGCGTATATGAGTCGATGTTTTTCATGAGCGAAATTTCATTTTAAGACGGGAACACAGATGAATGATCTACACGGATTAATTCCCTGGCAATCCCTTTGATCCGTGTTCTCTTTTTCTGCTTTTCTTAAGAACCACTAATTAACTGACTCAAATGAATTTTTATTAATTGCCCTAATAATAGTGTTTTATATTCCTTGCTTCCCCTGGCATCGCTCATTGGCGATATTTCCGTTTGCATTAATTCAATGGCTTTGTCAATTGTTTCAACTCCTATCTTTTTTCCTTTTAAGAACTCAGATGTTTTTTGCAAATACATAGGGATCGGCCCAACACCTCCTGCTGAAAGACTTGCCGATTCAATCGTATCACCTTTTTTCTCAATTCGAATTGCGGTGTTCACACTCGCTATATCCAAATGCGTTCGCTTGCTTACTTTTTCAAAATTGAAATAAGTGTTCGCAGAAGGAATTTCAAATGTTATTTGCTCAATATGTTCCTCCGGTTTTTTATCCAGCTGTTTATAGCCCTTGTAAAATTTTCTCAGCGGTATGATCCTGATCCGTCCCTCGCTATGCGCTGTGTGTGGCTGACTTCTCAAAACAAGCTCTGCATCCAGCGCTAAAAATAAAATAGTAAGATCGCCGATCGGGGATGCATTCACAAAATTGCCGGCAATCGTTGCCATATTCCGTATGGGTGTAGAAGAAACCAATTTTGCATATCGCTGAAAATCCGGGAAAGCTTCGTTGATGGTAGCTGAATTTTTCAGATCGCTCACTGTTGCTGCTGAACCAATGATACATTTATTTCCTTCCCTGCTTATTCCATTCAGATCGTTACGGTCGAATAAAAACTTTATGTCTGCATCAACCATCTCATCGTGTTTCTGGACGTAGAGATCGGTGCCGCCGCCGAGAAACGTGAGCGGTGAGTCGTTAATGGTGAGTGGCGGAGACTCTAATAATTGTAGCTTTTCTTTAATGCTCGTGAAATATTCAGGCAGGATTTTGTTACTGCATACAAATGAAATGTTATCTGCCTCTCCCTTTTCACTCATAACAGCAGCAACTTTCCCCGCGGCCCTTTCAATTGATTTATAGCCGGTGCAACGGCAGATATTTCCATCAATAGCAGCGATGGCATGTTGATGAGTTGTTTCCTTTGCATTTAAGCAAAAACCCGCCAATGACATTACAAAACCAGGTGTGCAGAATCCGCATTGAGTGGCGCCTTCATCGGCCATTGCCTGCTGAACAGGATTGAGTGAATTGGCAAAGTTGATCCCTTCAACAGTTACTACATGTTTGCCCTGCACATTTCCTAATGGCAACAGGCAACTGGTCATTGATTGATAATGGAGCTCATCATCTTTAATTTCGCCAACCAAAACAGTGCAGGCTCCGCAATCTCCTTCACGACAACCGATCTTGGTTCCTGTCAATCGCTGATGATAACGAATAAAGTCAAGCAGTACCATGCCGGGTGGCTGGTCGGCAGCAATCGTTTTTTCGTTTAGTATGAAGTGTATCAATGGCAGGTGTTGACTTTAAAGTTAATGCAATTCCTTTATAAGCTGTGAGCCACGAGCTGTGAGCTGCGAGTCTTTAATTTCGTTATCCAACTATAGGTCTCGGGGCTCGTAGCTCACAGCTTTTCTAACTAACTTCATATAGCATGAAAGAGATAAAAGATATTCACAGGGCATATGATGAAGCGGCTAAGCATGGAAAAAAAGCTGCATTGGCCACTGTTGTGCATGTGGAGGGTTCTTCTTATCGCCAGCCGGGCGCAAGAATGCTGGTAACGGAAGATGGAACACTAACCGGCGCCATCAGCGGTGGTTGTTTGGAAGGTGATGCGTTGCGAAAAGCTTTATTGGTAATGACGGAAAATAAAACCCTGCTGGTTACCTATGATACCAATGATGAGGATGATGCAAAACTGGGAATGGGGCTCGGTTGCAATGGGGTCATACAGGTATTGATCGAACGCATTGATGAAACAAATACCAATAACCCAATTCAGCTATTAAAAAAAGCTGTTGAAAAGAGAAGGCCATCAGTACTGGCAACCTTATTTTCAATGGAAGACAGGAAGAAACAACAGCCGGGCACTTGTTTGTTGTTAAACGAAAATGGAATGATCGATGAAGCTCCGCTTTCTTTAAGGAGAGTTTTGGTAGATGATACAAATGCCGCTATGACTGAACAACGATCTTTTTTTAAAAACTATGTTTCAGACACAGATAATACTATTGCTTTTATAGAATTCATCCGGCCTGCTGTTTCGCTGGTAATAGCCGGGGCTGGCAATGATGTAATGCCTTTAGTGAAAATGGCAGACATGCTTGGGTGGGAAACCACTGTAGTGGATGGAAGAACCAGCTATGCAAAACAAGATAGATTCCCTTCCTGCCAGGTTTTATTAGCAAAACCCGAAGAAGTTTTACAAAAAATAATCATTGACGAACAAACAGTTTTTGTGTTGATGACGCATAATTATAATTATGACCTCGCACTATTGAAAGAATTGGTGAATAGGAATGTTGGTTATATTGGTTTACTCGGGCCAAAGAAGAAAAGGGACCGCATCATTAATGAGCTCAAAGAAAATGGTTTGACATTAACGGAAGATCAACTGTCAACCATTCATGGGCCTGTTGGTTTGGATATTGGTGCTGAAACAGCAGAAGAGATCGCCTTGTCAATCATCGCCGAAATAAAAGCCGTACTATCAGGCAAAAAGGGACAGCAATTAAAAAATAGCGGCTCCGTCATTCATGAAAGAGCTGCTACTGTTATTGAAGAAGTAAGGATCACACAGCGATAGCTACAGGCACCGCTTGTTTTATCATCTGAATTTCCCCGGTCAGTTTCACCTCTTCACCAAGCGCAAAGCCTCCTGCTTCAAGCAAAGAATTGAACGTGACACCCCATTCAGAACGATTGATCTTACCTGTTACCACAAAACCTGTTCTTTCACTTCCCCAGGGATCTCTTGCCACCCTGCTATATTCAACATTCAGCCTGACAGGTTTTGTTACGCCTTTCATGGTCAGGTCGCCATACAATTCAAATTCATCATTGGCTGCAAGATCTATCCTTGATGAAACAAATTTCAGTTCAGGATATTTTTCTGTTTCAAAGAAATCGGCGTTCCGCAAATGCGCATCACGTTGTTCATTATTGGTATTGATAGAATTCATGTCTGCCGTTACCCGTATTTGCGCTGAGCCGAACCCATCATCTTCTGTTTCCATCTCTACCTGGAAGTTTTTAAAAGAACCCGATACGCTGGCGATCATCAGGTGTTTTATCTTAAACGAAAGTTCGCTGTGAGTGGGGTCAAGGACCCATTTAGTTGTTGTCATGGTAAAAATTTTTATTGTTTTGGAAATTCACAGAACAAAACTACTTACCTTTACTA
>DASVNY010000404.1:0-3861 GCA_036383615.1 Chitinophagaceae bacterium | reverse complement strand
CATCACTGAATGTTTGTGCCGGTTCCAATGGCGTGCGGATGATCTTGTTTTCCAGGTCCTGCAAACCATTAAAGGGATCAACCAGTTTTCCAAAATCTTTTTCATTCAAACTTATGCCAAGTGTATTGATGCTGAAATCACGACGATCCTGGTCATCTTTTACTGTACCCGGTTCTACTGCCGGTTTACGTGAATGTGATGCGTAACTCTCCCTTCTTGCTCCCACAAATTCAAGATCGAAAGTTTCTTCTTTTGATAAATTGATTTTGATATGCGCGGTGCCGAAAGTTTTGAAATAATTTACCTGCGGTACGGGACTAAAGAATTTTGCCGTTTCTTTTGCCAATTCGATCGCATCACCCACACAAACAAAATCGGCATCCTTTGTTTCTCTTCCTAATAGTTTATCTCTCACAAATCCTCCGATCAAATAAGCTTCTACTCCCAATGCTTTGGCGGCATGGGCCACTTGTTTGATCATTTCTAATTCCTGTTGGCTGCAACTGATCTCCATAAGCGGCAAAGATAATAGAGAGAATAGCAAAAGGGAAATGGGGAATGGTCAATGGCCAATAGGCAATAGACAATTGGCAAGGCTATGGCCGGATCACTTCAATGCTGCCATTACTCCATTTTATAATTGAGGAGGCATTTGCGGGAGTTTCATCCTCTTGCCGGTATTTAACAACATAATCAACAGCATTACTGATCTCATCTTTTATTTCAGCAAATATTTTTGGTGAAGGCTGGCCCGATATATTAGCAGAAGTGGATACGATCGGTTTCCGGAACCTTTTAATAAGGTGACGACAAAAATCTTCTTTGCAGATGCGGATGGCAACGCTTCCATCTTTTGCAATGAGATTATCGGCCAGCCCGATAGCTCCTTCGTAAATAACTGTCGTTGGTTTTGTTTGTGTTGAGAGATGATCAAACAGGCTCAGGTCGGGGCTGGCCACATATTGCAAAATATCTCTTTCATCAGCAACCAATACGATCATTGCTTTTTCATCGGGGCGTTGTTTTAAAGCAAAGATCTTTTCAACTGCTTGCGGGTTGGTGGCATCACAACCAATGCCCCAAATCGTATCGGTAGGATATAAAATTGTACCGCCGTCCTTTAATACCGACAAACATTGTTCAATATCTTTTTCAAAATCTATCATATACTTTTATAAACCTCCATTACAGCATCGGCGCATTTTTGTTGGGTGAAATTTTGCGCATGTTCTTTTCCTTTTTCTCTCATCATATTGGCAAAGAAAAGATCACTGTATATCTTTTTCATTCCTTCTGCTATTTCTTCAGCAGAGTTAGGGTTTACATAATAGGCTGCATCACCACCCGCTTCGGGTAAACAGGAAACATTGGAAGTGATAACAGGTAAATTGCTCCACAATGCTTCCAGCACAGGTATGCCAAATCCTTCAAAGAAGGAAGGATAGATCATGGCCGTAGCTGATTGGTAGATCGCGGGGAAATCGGCTGCTGACTGGAAATCTTTTGATGAACGGGCCGCTTCTTTTTCGGAAAGAAAAATGATCTTCTTTTCAAGACCATTTTGTTTGATATAGTCTTTTACCTGTTGTTTGTATTTGGTGCCGCCGCCGATCACTACCAAAGGAATGTCTATTTCATGGCGCAAAAGGAAAACAGCTTTACAAACATTCAGCAGGTTCTTTCTTTCGATGATCGAACCAACAGATAAGAAGAATTGATCAGGAAGTTCATATTGTTGTCTTACCCTTTTCTTTTCGTCCTCACTTACCTGTTTCGCAAAAGCAGGATTACAACTCTGGTAACAAACAACAATCTTCTCTTCCGGCACTTTATAGAGGTCGATGAGGTCCTGTTTTGTTTGCTTACTAATCGCTATCACTTTATCAGCATTCGCACAGGCGTTTTTATATTTCTTTGTATAGATCTTTACATCAAGCGGGTTGTATTGTTCAGGAAAGCGCTCATGTATCAGGTCGTGAATAGTGACCACCGATTTTATTCCTGTTTTTTCAATGCCAAAAGGTATTTCATGACTCAATCCATGATAAAGATCGATCTTCATTTTTTGAAGATCTTTTACCACCCAGCTACTTCGCCAGGCCGAACGAAACAGTTTATTCAATAAGCCACCCGGCCCTGCTTCATGAATATTACCTGCATTGAATGAAAACAAAGAGGATGGCCTGGGGCTAAAAAGATAATACTGATGTTCGTTATGATATTCCGCCAGGGAGCTGATGAGGGTGCGACTATAATGTCCCAGCCCTGTTTGATTGTGAAAAGCCCGTTTTGCATCAAAGCCAATGTTCATGCGGGCAAAGATAAGAAGACAGAAGACGGAAAGCCAGGTAGTCAGCGAGTCAGGAAGCCGGAAAGAAATGAACTATTACTTTCGAACTTCCAGACTTCCCGTCTTTCCGACTTTCTGACTTTCGGTCTTAACAACTTATTTTCGCAGCAAATTTTGGTAAATGAAAGAATTGATACTCGAAGCATGGGGCAACCGTGAATTATTAAAGGACACAAAATACAGTGATGCCGTGAGGGCAGTGATAGAAGAAGTGGACAAAGGAAGGTTGCGTGTTGCTAACCCTTCAGAGCCTTCGGTTCCGACGGGTGGGTGGACAGTGAATGAATGGGTGAAACAGGCGATATTGCTATATTTCGGTATTCAGCAGATGCAGACATGGGAGATCGAGCCGTTTGAGTTTTACGATAAAATGCTGCTAAAGAAAAATTATAAGGAATTAGGTGTTCGTGCAGTGCCGCATGCCGTAGCACGATATGGCGCATACCTTGCAAAAAATGTCGTATTGATGCCTTCTTATGTCAATATAGGCGCTTATGTGGATGAAGGAACGATGGTGGATACATGGGCAACGGTTGGAAGCTGCGCTCAAATAGGCAAAGGCGTTCACCTCAGTGGGGGAGTGGGCATTGGTGGTGTGCTTGAACCATTGCAGGCAAGCCCTGTGATCATTGAAGATGGATGTTTTATTGGCAGCCGTTGTATAGTAGTAGAAGGAGTGATCGTTGAAAAAGAAGCGGTGCTGGGAGCAAATGTTGTGTTGACGCAATCAACCAAGATCATTGACGTGAGTGGCCCTGAACCAAAAGAGATGAAAGGAAGAGTGCCGGCAAGAAGTGTTGTCATTCCCGGATCATACACTAAAAAATTTCCCGCAGGTGAATATGGCGTTGGTTGCGCATTGATAATTGGGCAGCGAAAGCCGAGCACTGATCTAAAGACAAGTCTCAATGATGCATTGAGGGACTTTAATGTAAGCGTGTAGTTTATTGATCAGTTAATTGGTTGATAAGGTGGCTGGGATTAATTTGGAAATTCATTTATCGTTTATCATCCAATCGAAATGAGATCTTACAAATTAGGCCATAGGTTGTGATCTTATTGTCTTTTACATGGGCCTTAATATCCTTAACAAAGATGGAATCGATATTATGAATTGTTTTTGAGGCTTCTGCGACAGCTTGCTGCAGCGCATCTTCAATGCTTTTTTCGGAAGAGGCGATTACCTCGATAACTTTTACGATTGGCATACTATAACATTTGAATTACACTTACAATTATCATACCCCGGGGCGAACAATCAGTCACTTGTTTGCTAATTCTTCATTGTTAATAATTACTGGTATGAGATTACCCAGGTGGCATAGTATTTTCAATTAATAATTATTCTCTTTTTTGGGGTGTTTCTTCGATTCTGAGATTAGACCCATTTTACCTGATCTGGACAATGCCAGCGAAGGGAAAGAAGAGAATGGCAGAGGGCCTGGCTTAAACACCGGGCCTTCTCTTTTTGGGTCTCCACAGGCTTTTGTCATTTTATCAGTAATATTGTT
>DASVNY010000403.1:0-6408 GCA_036383615.1 Chitinophagaceae bacterium | reverse complement strand
TTCTACACTGCTCCTGTAAAATCTTTCTTCCCGAACGGGTTTGGTATCTATAATATGGCTGGTAACGTGAGTGAGTGGGTGCGTGACGTGTATCGTCCTTTAACTTCTATGGATGCCGATGATGTGAACCCTTTCCGTGGTAACGTGTTCCAGACAATCGACAAGGATCCTTCAACTGGTGAAGCTTCTATTGATTCAATGGGTAAAGTAAAAATGAGAAATGTTACCGATGCTGAAAGTAAGAATCGTCGTAACTACCAAAGAGGTAATGTGATCAACTTCCTCGATGGTGACTCGCTTTCACAATCTTCTTACGGATATGGTATCACAACTTTGGTTAGTGATAAATCGAGAGTGTATAAAGGCGGTAGCTGGAATGACAGAGCTTATTGGTTGAGCCCAGGCGCTCGTCGCTTCCTTGAAGAAGACCAGGCTATGAGCACACTTGGTTTCCGTTGTGCTATGGACCGTATGGGTAGCCCTGAAGGTAATAAGCGTAAAACAGGTCAGTATTATAAACCACGCAGGCAAGGACGTTAATTTCCTGCTGAAAATATTTAAAACCATCTCCAAGGAGATGGTTTTTTTATGAATATAATTTTCAACGCTCATCCAACTGAACATTGAGTATTGAAAATTGAATATTGAACATTTTCTTTCTCCCACTACTTTTGCTATATGCCTATCGAACAACTATACGAACTGTATAAACAATATCCTTCCGTACAGACTGATACAAGAAAACTAAAAGCCGGTGATATTTTCTTTGCCTTAAAAGGAGATAATTTTAATGGCAATGCATTTGCGCAAAAAGCTATTGAGTCAGGCGCCGCCTATGCAGTGATCGATGAAACCGCTTTTGCTATCCCCGGAAAAACGGTGTTAGTAGATGATGTGCTCACTGCCCTGCAGCAATTAGCAAAACATCACCGGGAACAATTTACTGTCCCCTTTTTAGCCATCACCGGCAGCAATGGAAAGACGACGACCAAAGAATTGATACATGCGGTTCTTTCTTCTTCACTGAAAACTTATACAACAGAAGGAAATCTTAATAACCATATTGGTGTGCCATTAACGCTATTAAAGATAAAAAGCGATGCAGAAATGGCTGTGATTGAAATGGGCGCCAATCATCTTGGAGAAATCGCTTCTTATTGCAAATATGCTTTGCCCACTCATGGGCTTATCACTAATTGTGGCAAAGCCCACCTCGAAGGGTTTGGCGGTATTGAAGGCGTAAGAAAAGGTAAGGGTGAATTGTTTGATTACCTGAGGGCCAATAACGGAACTGCCTTTGCCATGTGGGATTATGATTACCTGCATGATATGAGCAAAGGAATTTCAACCGTCATTACATATGGAACCTCGCATGCTACTATTGAAGGAAAGGCGGTTCAAAGCGAACCATATCTTATTGTTGAAATAACAAAAGGTGCCGAGACAGGCAGCATCCATACAAAATTGGTTGGTGATTATAACCTGCCCAATGTGTTGGCTGCTGTAACAGTGGGAAAATATTTTGGCATTACTGATGAAAAGATAAAAGAGGCGATTGAAAGTTATACTCCTTCAAATAGTCGTTCACAACTGATCGAAAAAGGAACTAATAAGATCATCCTTGATGCCTACAACGCTAATCCCAGCAGTATGAAACTGGCCATTGACAATTTTGCCAAATTACCTGCTGAAAATAAAGTGTTGTTATTAGGCGCAATGGCCGAGTTGGGTAACGAAAGCCTGGATGAACACAAAAATATTGTTGAGCAGTTAAAACAAAATAACTGGAAAGCTGTGGTGTTGGTCGGTGGTGATTTTTTAAAGATCGATCATCCCTATATAAGTTTCAAAAATTCAATGGAGGCAAAAGATTGGTTGCAGCAACAGCATTTAAAAAACAGCTATTTACTTGTTAAGGGAAGTCGCAGTATGCAAATGGAAAAAGTTTTAGCCGATTAATAATTGTATGGAGATCCTTGGTTACTTATCAGCAATTCTTATTGGTCTCTCACTGGGAATGGTGGGCAGTGGCGGATCAATATTAACCGTTCCCGTTCTTGTCTATCTGATGAATATAAATCCACTATTGGCAACTACGAGCTCCTTATTCATCGTTGGCACCACCAGTTTCACCGGGGCAATGAGAGCCTATTCCAAAAAAATGGTTGACTTCAGAGCAGTGGTTGAATTTGGTATTCCTTCTATCTTCTCTGTTTTCATGACACGACACTACTTGTTACCGGCTATCCCTGCCAGGATCTTTACGATCGGGAATCTTGTTGTTTCCAAAGAAGTTTTCCTGATGATCTTATTTGCCGCATTAATGCTGATTGCCTCTATTACAATGATAGCAAATAGTAAAAAAGAAACAGAAGGGTTGGTCCGTAGCCTTACCGGCCATAACCAGGTTTTTCCATTGGTGTTTTTGGGATTATTTATCGGGGTGGTAACAGGTTTGTTGGGGGCAGGTGGTGGATTCCTTATCATTCCTTCACTAGTGTTGTTTCTCAAACTGCCCATGAAAACAGCTGTAGGCACTTCACTCCTGCTGGTAGCCATCAATTCTCTTTTTGGTTTTTTATTCAGTCTGAAACAATTTGAATACAATTGGACGATCCTATTATCCTTCACTGCATTAGCCATTGTTGGCATTTTCATTGGAAGCCGTCTTGCTGACAAAATTCCCGCCACTTCATTGAAAAAAGGTTTTGGATGGTTTGTACTGGTAATGGGTTGCTATATCATTATTAAAGAAATATTCCTGAATTGATCTATATTTAGTCAGCAAGTAATTTTTTTACTGCTTTAATGATCTCTATTCTGAATTGATCAAACCCAAATCTATGTTTAAGAGAATTTTTATAGCAACGATCATTCTTTTGTTTGTTGCTTCTGCAAATGCCCAACATAAAGTCATCATGCAAATTGCCAGTAATGACACACTTGCCTGGAAAGGTTTGATGAATAATATTAAAAACCTGAAAGCAGCGTGGGGCGATAGTGTTCAGATAGAAGTAGTGGCTCATAGTTTTGGCCTGGACCTGTTGATGACAGCAAGAACAAATCAATTGGAAAAAATAGCCCAGTATAAAAAAATGGGTGTTGACTTCAGAGCTTGTGAAAGTGCAATGGCCGAACGAAAGATCCCCAAAGAAGCCATGATAGCTGAAGCGGGCTATGTAAAGATGGCGGTCAAAGAAATTGTACTCCGGCAGGAAGAAGGCTGGAGTTATTTTAAAGCAGGTTTCTAAACAACCAGCCATGTCTTACCGATCCAATGATGCTGAAAAAAATTCCCGTCGTGAGTTTCTCAAAAAAACAACACTTGCAGGTATAGGTTCTTCTTTAACTGCTGTTGCGGCAGCGATGCCGGCTAAAATGAATAACAACGATGCAACCGGGACCGGGAGATTTACCATTCTATATACTTCCGATATCCATGCACAATTAAATACACACGATGAATTTTTTTGGGAGAACGGCAAAGCTGTCTATCGCAAAAGAGGCGGACTGGCTGTGCTTAAAACCATGATCAATCATTACAGGAAGCAGGATCCTTCCAATACATTGCTTATTGATGGCGGTGATTATTTTCATGGAAGCGCTGTTGCTTCTTTAACAGAAGGCGAAGCGCTTATTCCATTACTAAATGATTTAAAATACGACCTGATCCTTCCCGGTAACTGGGAAGTGGTGTATAAGAAAAAGAAAATGCTCTATGATATGGGGCATGCTACTGCGGCAAAGATCTGCGCCAACATGTGGCACGATACAAAAGATGCAGATAATGGCGAACTGATCTATCCTCCTTATTGGGTAAAATATATTGCGGGCACAAAAGTGGGATTCATCGGCTACACTGATCATCTTATTCCTAAACGACAATCACCGGCATATAGTGCAGGCATTCGTTTTGAACATGCCGATTTTAACCTGGCAAAATATGTTCAGCTTTTAAAAGAATACGAAGGTTGCGGGATCATTTTCCTGGTCACACATATGGGATTGGCGCAACAGGTAGCGCTGTCGAATAATCCTTCTGCTAAAGGTGTTGATATTATTCTTGGCGCCGACACGCATGAGCGGGTGCGTGTGCCCATTGAAGGCAGGCATGCCAAAGTAGTGGAATGCGGTGCTTTTGGTTCCTTTATGGGGAAAATGGATATTGAAATAGCTGATGGAAAACTTAAAAATTTTAAATACGAATTACTGGATGTTGATCCTGTAAAATATCCAGCGGATAAAAATTTACAATCGGATATTGATAAAGCAATAAGTCCTTTTAAAAAGAATATTTCAAAAGTTATCGGCACAACCACTACTCCACTCGTTCGGTATTTTGTAATGGAAACATCGATGGACAACCTGATAACAGACGCTATTTACTGGAAATTCAAACCTGATATTGCGTTAAGTAATGGTTTCCGGTTTTGTCAGCCACTGGCAGTGAATACGCAAACCGGGAAAGCAGAGATCACCAAAGAATTTTTATGGAACATGTTGCCGGTGGATAGTGAAGTAAAAACAGGAAAGATCAGCGGCAAGCAATTATGGGATTGGCTGGAAAAGGAATTACAGAATGCATTCGCGAAAGATCCATCCAAACGATTTGGCGGATGGTTTGTTCGCTTTGCAGGTATGCAGGTAAATTTTACCATTGGCAACGAATTGGGAAAACGGGTCAATGCAGTTTCTATTAATGGAAAACCTGTTGACCTTGCAAAAGAATACAGCATTATTGCCTGTGAAAGAGAAGGCGATCCTGATGATACGCTGTGCAGGATTGAAAAAGTAAAGGATCCGAAAAGACTGGGTATATTAATGCACAACGTGATCGAAGAATACCTTGCCCTTCATTCACCTGTTTCACCTAAAATAGAAGGAAGAGCAACTGCAACGGATCAACCACCTACATTGCTAACGCAATTGCAGGGAACGACCTATGAATTCAGATAGTAAAGCACCAATACTATGTGGAAGAGTTTTCAATCGAACTGGCAATGCGTTATTATTCTATTGGCGACAAGTGTAATAACGCTAACCGAAATAATGCATGCTCCCCTTTCTACAGGGAAAATAAGCTCAACGAAAGATAGTCTTTGGGTAGCGCCAAGTCTTTACTATGATGATGTAAGCGGGGAAGAAAGAGAATTGATCAGCTATGGCCAACAACTGATCGCAAACACTTCACGATACCTTGGCCCTAATGGCACTGTTGCTCATATTTCAAATGGTATGAATTGCCAGAATTGTCATTTGAATGCTGGCAAAAAGAATTGGGGTAATAATTACAGTGGTGTGTATTCAACCTATCCAAGATATCGTGACAGGAGTGGAACGATCGAAACAATTTATAAAAGAGTGAGTGATTGTCTTGAACGCAGTCTTAACGGAACAACCCTCGATAGTAATAGCCGGGAATTCAAAGCTATTTATACCTATATAAAATGGATAGGTAAGGATGTAAAAAAAGATGTAAAGCCAATGGGGTCAGGTATCCCAAAACTTCCTTTCATGCAAAGAGCAGCTGACGCTGCAAAAGGAAAAATTGTTTACGTTTCGCAATGCAGTTCGTGCCACGGAGCAAATGGTGAA
This sequence comes from Chitinophagaceae bacterium, assembly GCA_036383615.1. Taxonomy (GTDB): domain Bacteria; phylum Bacteroidota; class Bacteroidia; order Chitinophagales; family Chitinophagaceae; genus CADEDV01. The sequence continues at coordinate 813 of DASVNY010000403.1, read as the reverse complement.
GGGGCGGTCAATACCAATGGCTTTGGCTATATATATCCTCCGTTGTGGGGGCAAGGAAGTTACAATGTGGGTGCAGGTTTATTCCGTATCTCTAATTTCGCTGGTTATGTAAAAAGCAATATGCCTTTTGAACAAGCCTCGCATCAAAATCCAAAACTAAGCACAGAAGAGGCGTGGGATGTGGCTGCATTTGTAAATAGTCAGCCTCGTCCTCAAAAAGATTTTGCTAAGGATTGGCCAGATATTTCTAAAAAACCATTTGATCATCCGTTTGGTCCATACACTGATGGATTTGATGAGAATCAACATAAATACGGACCTTATGCTCCCATTCTTCTTAAAAGAGAAGAGATGGCAAAAAATAATTCAACTTTGTCGCCACTCAAAAAATGATCGCTATGCTAAATTTTCTCAAAGAACCCTGGCCCTGGTATATCGCTGGCCCGCTGATAGGGTTAACTGTTCCGGCGCTTTTACTACTCGGTAATAAGTCATTTGGTGTTTCCGCATCCTTCAGGCATATATGTGCAGCTTGTTTTCCCGGCCGGGTTTCTTTTTTCCGCTATGACTGGAAAAAAGAAATCTGGAACTTATTTTTTGCAGCCGGCATTCTGTTAGGAGGATTCGTGGTTTATCTTTTTTTACAGGATCCCAACCCTGTACAAGTAAATCCGAAACTGGTTGATGAGCTTCAGCAATATGGTATCAGCAATTACAATGGCCTGGCGCCTGCCGATCTTTTTAACTGGGAAAATTTGCTCACACTAAAAGGCATTATCATGATGGTTGGTGGAGGATCCCTGATCGGCTTTG
>DASVNY010000402.1:0-1598 GCA_036383615.1 Chitinophagaceae bacterium | reverse complement strand
CGGTGGATGAGTTGAATGAAGCAGAAAAAGAAGAATGGCATAAAGTGCGGCACCGCATGATGCGTATCTGCGAAACAGCCGCGGCAAAAAATGTTGGCGTGTTCGTGGATGCTGAAGAAACATGGATACAGGACCCTGTTGACGCGTTGACGATACTAATGATGGATACGTTTAATAAACAACGTTCTGTTGTTTATAATACTATTCAGCATTACCGGCATGACAGGTTACAATTTCTCAAAGATTCATTCGAAGCGGCCAATGAACGCAATTTCATTCTCGGGGCAAAGCTGGTTCGCGGCGCCTATATGGAAAAGGAAAGAAAAAGAGCCGCTGAAATGAATTATCCTTCACCGATACAACCTGATAAGGAAAGCTGTGACAGGCATTATAACGAAGGAATAAAATTCTGCATCGATCATATAGACCGTATTGCGCTTATTGTCGCTTCTCATAATGAATACAGCAATTTATATGCTACACAATTGTTGCAGGAAAAAGGTCTTTCGTTAAATCACCCGCATATTCACTGGAGCCAATTGTATGGAATGAGTGATAATATCACCTTCAACCTGGCGCATGCCGGTTGTAGTGTAAGTAAATATCTTCCTTTCGGACCGATCAATGATGTGATACCTTACCTGATGCGACGGGCACAGGAAAATACTTCCGTTAAAGGACAAACAGGCCGGGAACTGGCGTTAATAAAAAAAGAATTGCAGCGAAGAAAACAGCAATGACCAAAAGAATTTATGACTAAAAAATGATGAGTTGAATAATTCATCATTTTTTTATTCCATTTAATTTCTATAACATTGGTTACTGATTGCTTAAAAACGACTGCGATTGCTACAACCTGCTGCGATACATGAGCTGCAAAAGCGCATTGCTTTGTATGAGGACATGAAGGCATATAAAGAACTTTATTATATGCTCTTCGATCAACTTCATCGTTTCTCCTTTTCATTGGTAAAATCAAACGAAGCAGCAGAAGAAATTGTATCCGATGTTTTCATTAAAATATGGGAAATAAGAGCAAGATTGGCGGAGATCGAAAACCTCAAAGTCTATATCTACACCATCACCAAGAACTTTTCCATCAACTACATTCATAAGAACTATAAGAATATCCCGCTTAGCATTGATGAAATGGAAATTGATCCGCAGGTATCGGTCAACCCCGAAGAATTATTCATATCTGCTGAAATACTGAACCGTATCAGGGAAAGTATTCTTCAATTGCCCCCGCAATGCAGGATCATTTTTCAATTGGTCAAAGAAGATGGATTAAAATATAAAGAAGTAGCCTCCATACTTCATATCTCACCGCTAACTGTTCGTAATCAATTGGCTATTGCTGTGCGAAAGATCGCATCCACCTTACCGGGTTATCAACCCCTGGCTGCGGAGAACAAGAAAATCTCTGCCATCTAATCTCAGCTCAAAGTTTTTTTCAACCTCTTTGGTACAATCATTCCTGATTTAATGTCTTAGCTATTACACCAGGATATTTATGAACGAAGAACGTTTTTGGTTATTGGTCAGCCTGCACTTGTCAGGTGAAGCAAAACCCACCGAATCAGATGAGTTGAAACAAT
>DASVNY010000401.1:0-2811 GCA_036383615.1 Chitinophagaceae bacterium | reverse complement strand
GGCAACCTCAATCACCGAAACCTGTTCACTTGATATTTTGCAATTTTATACAGAACTTTCAATTCCTTGACCTGCAAAAGGCATGACTTGTGATTATACGATTCTATTGGATCTTGACTCTGGTATTCTTGGATTTCCTTCAGAAATGGCCGATGATCCTATGTTTAACTATTTGCTTCAGGAAGGTGATGATTATGAAAATGCGGAAGAACGGCGGGTATTTTATGTCGCAATAACCAGGGCGCGGTATAAAAATTATCTGATCTATAATGAAAACCAACCCAGCAAATTTATTACGGAATTGCAAAGGGTGGATAATTCAACTGAACAAGCCGGTGTCAAATGTCCCGAATGTAGCGGGCCAATGATAAAACGAACAGGGCCGCATAGCGAATTTTATGGTTGTCTTCACTATCCGAGATGCACCGAAAAAATGGCTTTAACCAATGTTATTATTGCATAAAATCAGTAATTTATGAAAATTGGACTGGTGGAGTTTGATATAAAGATGTAAAGCAGATTCTGCCCCTCATTGTCATCGAAAATTCGAATATCTTTACTTGTTTATTAGGGTTTTCTTTATAAATTTCACAAGAGCTAAATCTTTAAGTTCAGGTCCTTTTGCAAAAAGGATATTTAGCTGTTGCATTTATTTTAATATTCCATTGCCGTTGTTATGCATATATCTAAAAAGGATAGTTCGATATCCGTTATCGGTATTCAGGGGTTCCGGGAAGGGCAGCTTGCCGGTCGTGAAGAGATTTTATTTAATGAACTGCATGGTGAAAGGTTTATTGAAAAGCCTCATAAACATGATTTTTTTATCATTATTCTCTTTGACGAGGGCCGGGGCGTACACAATATAGATTCAGTAGATTACCCGGTTGGCAATCACCAGGTCCATGTATTGTTTCCGGGGCAGATGCATAAATGGAATATCAAAGCCGGAACAATTGGCTACCAGCTAATGGTGGAACGAGTATTTTTTGAACAGTTTGCGCCATATTTCAGGTTTTCTTTTACCAACTATCAAAACCATCCGGTAATTCCATTAACTGACAGTGCCTTCAGTCAATTGCACTATGAGTTTGATGCGATCAAAAACGAACTGAAAAGAGAACGTTCTCTTGCGCACCTGATCAGCGCCCGGGCTTCTGTTATCGCAGCGATAGTGAGCAGGGAAGCCGAAACTACTTTTACAGAGTTTAAGGTTTATCAATCCAACGCGAAGCTGGCCGCGTTCAACATGCTGATCGATGAATTTTTCAAAGAAGAGAAGTTTGTGGCGTTTTATGCAGGGAAACTGTACATATCGGCGAATTACCTGAATATTCTCTGTAAAAAACATTTGAAAATATCCGCAACCAGGCTAATACAGCAGCGGGTATGCACAGAAGCAAAGCGCTTGCTTCAAAGTGCCGGTCTTTCTATCAAAGAAATTGCTTTTGAATTAGGCTTCGCTGATCACGCGTATTTCTCTAATTTTTTCAAAAGCCAGACAGGGATGTCACCTACCGAATTTCGGGAAAGTGATAAATTCTGCAAGTAACAACAAGGATTTTCCAAGCTATTCAGCAAAGGGGATATCTACTTTTGTAATAGATATCTTGTTGTCTGTAGAAAACAATAGTTAGTTAAACAAAATAGGGTAATTATGGAAGGATCCGGTATATCACGCAAAGATTTTCTTAAAAATTCGGCATTGGGCCTTGCTGGATTGGCATTTGCACCTGGAGTATTGAAAGCGCAGCCTGGCGAACGGATAGAAGATAAAGCAATAAAGCCTGCCAATAAGTACACGCTGAAAAATGTCCGTCTGGAGACGGGGTTTGCGAACGATGAGGACGAGGTTGTCGCTACAAAGACCGGCCTTTTTTCTGTCGAAATAGAGAACAGAAAAATTACAAAGGTAAGCTCCGGTCAACCGGGCGCAAACGCCATCGATGCGAAAGGTATGCTGATGCTTCCCGCGTTCAGGGATATGCATATTCATCTCGATAAAACCTTTTACGGTGATAAATGGCAGGCAATAAAAAGAAGAACCAGTGGCGTAAAAGGGATGATTGCGCTGGAGCAGCAAATACTGCCCGGCATGCTGAAAAATTCGACTTACAAAGCCGAAAAAATGATTGAACTCCTGCAATCGAAAGGAACGGCATTTGCCCGCAGCCATGTGAATATTGAACCTACCTCAAAGCTGGATTCTCTTAAGCATCTTCAGATCGCTTTAGAAAATAAAAAGAAAACTTTTGGTGCCGAACTGGTGGCTTTTCCGCAACACGGAGTGTTTTACACCGATTCGGTCCCTTATCTGAAAGAAGCCGCCAAAATGGATATCGATTTTATCGGTGGTTTAGATCCTTATACCATTGACGGTGCGATTGAAAAAACGATGGACTTTACGGTTCAATTAGCTTTGGACAATAACAAAGGCATTGATATTCACCTGCACGAGTCTGGGGATTCGGGATTAAAAACAGTAGAATACTTGATCGGCAAGGTGAACGAAAACCCAGCACTGAAAGGAAAAACGTATATCAGTCATTGTTTTGTACTGGGTAAATTAGAAAAAATTCAACAGGAAGAAATAGCCGAAAAACTGGCCAATGCTCAAATTGGCATCAATTCTACTATACCATTTGGAGGGCTGATTATGCCGATCCCTGCGCTGATGAAACATGGGGTAAAGGTGATGACCGGGAACGACAGCATTGTTGATCACTGGAATACATTCGGTACAGGAAGTGTTTTGCAAAAAGCCAATCTTGCCGCACAACTCTATGGATTTTCTACAGAATTTGGCTTGTCCAG
>DASVNY010000400.1:0-3796 GCA_036383615.1 Chitinophagaceae bacterium | reverse complement strand
ATGGCTCGCCCTCATCATCGCAAAAAGCACAAACAACATTTGCAGCAATTCAAGCATCGGGGCGATGCAAGCGCAGAGACTGCCAAAAGCAAAGGTTCGAGTGTATTTGCTGTAGGCGGCGCTGTATTCGGGTTTGCTATTGGTTATATTATTTCATCGGGAAGTGTGTTGTGGATGATCATTGGCCTCATTGTTGGTGGCGCTGCCGGTTATTTCCTCGGTGAAAGAATAGATAAAAAGGACAAGAGTGGACAATGAAACAACTCTTATTATTACACGGCGCTATTGGCGCTAAAGATCAGCTCCGGAATTTTGAAACCACATTAAAGGATTCGTTCGATATACATACTATCAATTTCAGCGGGCATGGTGGCGAACCATTTACGACTGCTGAGTTTTCCATCCCACATTTTGCCAACGAAGTACTGCACTATCTCGACAAAAACAATATTGAAAGCATAAACCTGTTTGGCTACAGCATGGGCGGATATGTTGCCATGTATCTGGCAAAACATCATCCCGCAAAAGTTGAAAGTGTCATTACACTGGCAACCAAATTTCATTGGGATGAAACCACCGCCGCCAAAGAAATGAAAATGCTCGATGCGGAAATCATCCAACAAAAAGTGCCCGCCTTTGCTGAACAATTGAAACAACGCCATGCACCCAATGACTGGAAAGAGTTGCTACAAAAGACGAGAGAGCTTTTATTTGGGCTTGGTCAAAACAATACATTGCAACTCGCCGATTATAGTTCTATCAATAGCCCTTGTCTCCTGCTTCTCGGTGATCACGATAAAATGATAACACTGGATGAAACAGTGAACGTATATAAGCAACTTCCCAAAGGTCAATTAGGTATTCTTCCTGCAACAGCTCACCCGATCGAACAAATAAATGTCTCCTTATTGGCTTCGCTTATTATGAATTTTTTGAATTCGTCTGAGCTTAACTGATAATATTTCCACTGTGAGCACTTATCATGAACATTGATTTAATAAATTCGTCCCTATTAAAAAATCCTCCACATGAATCGGTTAAAACATTTCGTACTACTATTGTTGATCCTGCCATTTACTGTAGTTGCACAGCAAAAAGACAGTATTCTCATCAGCAAAATAATTAAAGAAGCTAACGAGAATTCACAGCTTGAAAAACTCGGGCATGAATTATTGGATGGAATAGGCCCAAGGTTAGTAGGCACTCCCTTGATGCAAAAAGCGCATGACTGGGCTGTTGCAAAATACAAATCATGGGGTATTGATGCCCGTAATGAAAAATGGGGAGAATGGCGCAGTTGGGAAAGAGGTGTAACGCACATTGACATGGTTTATCCAAGAGTAAAAACGCTGGAAGGAATGCAATTAGCCTGGAGTCCCGGCACCAATGGAAAAACGATCACAGCAGAAGTGATCATTTTGGCCGACGTTGCCGACTCAATTGCTTTTGCACAATGGCTCCCACAGGTGAAAGGAAAATTTGTGATGATATCCATGAATCAACCTACCGGCAGACCTGAATACAACTGGAAAGAATTTGGTACGGAAGAATCACAGGAGAAAATCAAAAAACTTAAAGCACAGCAAACCGAAGCCTGGAATAAACGGATCAGCAAAACAGGTTACACAAGTCGCACACTTCCCGTGGCATTGGAGAATGCAGGTGCCGTTGGCGTCATCGCATCCTTGTGGTCAAACGGGTTTGGCGTAAACAAAATATTCGGAGCAAACACAAAGAAAGTTCCTACGATAGATATTTCACTGGAAGATTATGGACTGCTCTATCGCCTTGCTGAATCAGGTGATAAACCCAAAATAAGCCTGCGGGCAGATTCAAAGGATCTCGGTGTGGCGCCCACCTTCAATACTGTTGCCGAAATAAAAGGAACAGAAAAGCCAAATGAATATGTAATGCTGTCCGCCCACTTTGATTCGTGGGATGGAGCTACAGGTGCCACAGACAATGGCACAGGTACATTAGTAATGATGGAAGCCATGCGGATATTGAAACTTTTCTATCCCAATCCAAAACGCACCATATTAGTTGGTCATTGGGGAAGTGAAGAACAAGGTCTCAATGGTTCAAGAGCATTTGTGGAAGATCACCCGGAGATCATCGATAATCTGCAGGTCTTATTCAACCAGGACAATGGTACAGGAAGAGTAGTGAATATTTCAGGACAAGGCTTTTTAAACTCTTATGAATATTTGGGTCGCTGGCTCACAGCAGTTCCTGAAAACATCCGCAAATATATTGAGACAAGTTTTCCCGGAAGTCCCGGTGGTGGCGGATCAGATTATGCATCCTTTGTTGCTGCTGGCGCTCCTGCTTTTTCACTTAGCTCGACAAGCTGGTTATATGGCAGCTATACATGGCACACCAACCGCGACACCTATGATAAGATCGTTTTTGATGAAGTGAGGAATAATGCGATCCTTACGGCTATTCTTGTTTATATGGCTTGTGAGGACCCTCAAAAAACTTCCCGTGAAAAGGCCGTATTACCCATTAGTCCAAGAACAGGGCAACCGGGCAGATGGCCGGAGAAAAGGTCGCCTACGAGAAGAGGCGGGCTGGAGTGAAAATGAACAGAAGAACAGATGAACAGAAGAATGATGAAGTTGAAGATTCATCCACTTCATCATTCACTTGGATATTCATCTGTTCATCTGTTGGACATTCAACGCGCTACCATCCTATACCATAGTCTTCACCGTTATTACTGCTGCCGCCCCAGAAACTTCCATGTTTCCAGTCAAAATAAATGGCATTGATAGGGCCACTGGTGCGGTTGCCGGTTTGTACGGTATATCCCATCTTTTTTAATTCTTCTCTTACTGCTTCAGGAGTGTCACGACTTACTAAAATGCTGCCGGCTCTTGGTTTCCTGTCTTCCATTTTTGTGCCGCCCAATGATAACCATAATTGGTTGCTATTGATATTAGCAGCTTCAGCGGCCTGCTGCACATTCATCCCAAATTCAACAACATTTAAAAAGAACTGTAAGAGGTTTTGATCCTGTGTATCGCCACCCTGTACCGCAAACGACAAAAACGGTTTGCCATCTTTTAATGCAAGCGATGGTGTTAATGTCACTCTTGGTCTTTTACCCGGCTCCACTACATTGAATGGGTTCATTTCCGGATCTAACACAAAACTCTGCATACGCTGACTCATTCCAACACCTGTGTTGCCGGCAATGCAGGCAGGCAACCATCCCCCGCTTGGTGTGATGGAAACGACCCAACCATCTTTATCGGCTGCTTCAACTGAGGTAGTCCCTCTCCAGAGCCTGTCCATATAATCATTATCAATAAAAGAAGTGCCCATATCATGCGTGGGAACAAAATTTCTTTTTGTTGTATCCAGTTGGTAACCTCTTTTCTTCAATAGTTCTACATAAGGATTTGTTCCTCCTTCAAAGGGATAAGGATCCCCGGGACCAATATTAGCATCATTCTTATCAAACTTTATCAAGGCAGCCCTTTGCTTTGCATATTCCTTGCTTAATAAACCTTTGATCGGTTCCTGCGGCGCATAATAAGGATCACCGTAATAAAAATCACGATCAGCAAAAGAAAGATTCATAGCCTGGTAAACAGTATGAATATATTTTGTGCTGTTATATTTCATTTCTTTCAGGTCAAAATTCTCCAGTATGTTTAGCGCTTGCAACATCACCGGGCCCTGTGTCCATTGCTGTAATTTGTAAACATCAATTCCTTTATAGTTTACTTTCATCGGCTCCTCTTCTATAGGGTTCCACTCAGCAAGATCCTGTAAAGTGATCAGGCCC
>DASVNY010000399.1:0-2645 GCA_036383615.1 Chitinophagaceae bacterium | reverse complement strand
CACACTGTGGGTGGCGATAGGAAGTGGCATGATCACACTGCTGGCAGCAGCAATGCGTAAGCAAAAAAATGATCGCTGCAGTGATTATACCATCAGCATTAAAGGAGACAAGAATAATTTGTTTGTTGATGAGAAGGATATTTTGAAAACACTTTCCACAGGTACCAATGGAAAGATCAAAGGAGAAGCTATCTCGAAGATCAGTCTTGGAAAATTAGAAGAGAAATTAGAGAAAAGCGCCTGGGTAAAAGATGCCGAGCTCTATTTCGACAATAAAAATGTGCTACACGTGATCGTTACAGAAAGGGAACCGGTAGCGAGAGTGTTCAACACTGCAGGTAAATCTTTTTATGTTGACAAAGAAGATAACCGGATGCCTTTATCAGATAAGTTAAGTGCCAATGTGCCGGTATTCACTGGTTTCCCTGATCGGAAAACACTGTTGAGAAAAGACAGCGCTTTATTAAAGGATATAAGGACGACCGCGCAATTCATAATGAATGATCCGTTCTGGCTGTCACAGGTAGCGCAGATAGATATAAATGCAGAAAGAGAATTTGAAATGATCCCTGTAGTAGGTAATCACTCGGTGAGGTTAGGCAAGGCAGAGAACATGGATAAAAAATTCAACAGGTTGTTTGTATTCTATAAAAATGTGTTGAGTAAAGCCGGGTTTGATAAATACAAAACAATTGATGTGCAGTATGCGGGGCAGGTGATAGGCGTAAAAGGAAATATTTCAAAAGGAGATTCTGTTCAATTGAGAAAAAATGTTGAAAAGCTTTTACAACAGGCTCGTGACATGCAGACAACTGATGAAACAATTAATACAGCCGGAAACGAAAGCATAGCAACTGATCAAATAGCCACTAACCCTGACAATACCCGTGATCCCAACCCTGTGAAATTTTTTTCTGATCCAAAACCCAATAACCAAAATCGCAGCCGGCCGCCCAAGGCTGTGATGCCCAAAAGAAATTAAAAACTTTTCGATAAAAACAACAACTAAAAACAATTATTATGAACTACGAACAACCCATTATTGTAGGTCTTGACATTGGGACAACCAAGATCGCAGTGATTGCCGGCCGGAAGAATGAGTTCGGTAAGCTGGAAATACTGGGCTTTGGTAAGGCGCCGTCTAATGGTGTGAAGCATGGACAAGTGCTCAATATTGACGAAACGATCAAAGCCATTAAAACAGCACTCGACAATTGCTTTGCTTCAAACCCCAATCTTGAAGTGAACGAAGTATATGTCGGTATTGCCGGTCATCATATCAAGAGTTTGCAGACAAGAGGCGATATCGTTCGTCAGAAGACGGATGAAGAGATCACACAAAAGGAAATTGATCAGTTGATCGAGGACCAATACAAAACATATATTCCTGCAGGCGACCAGATCATTGATGTGATACCGCAGGAGTTCACTGTAGATAATTTTCAAAATATTCCTAACCCGATCGGTTATGGCGGCGTGAAGATCGGCGCCAACTTCCATATCATCACCGGCGATAAGAATGCGATCCGTAACATCAATCGCAGCGTGGAGAAAGCTGGTCTTCGGACTAAGGATCTTGTGCTGCAGCCATTGGCATCTTCATCTGCAGTAATGGGGCAGGAAGATCTTGAAGCGGGTGTTGCTATTGTTGACATCGGCGGTGGAACCACTGACCTTGCTGTTTTCTATGAAGGTATTTTGAAACACACCGCTGTTATTCCTTTTGCGGGTGAGAATATTACCAATGATATTAAAACCGGATTAGGCGTATTGAAAACACAGGCAGAAGCGATGAAAGTGCAGTTTGGCTCTGCATTGGCGAATGAGGCCAAAGCAAATGCCTATATCACTATTCCTGGTTTGAGAGGAATGCCTGCCAAAGAGATCAGCGTAAAAAACCTGGCCAACATCATCCAGGCGCGTATGAGCGAGATCATGGATTTTGTTACCTATCATTTAAAGCAAGTTGGTCTTGATAACAAAGCGCTGAATGGTGGTGTTGTGCTGACTGGTGGTGGATCACAATTGAAGCACCTTATCCAACTCACTGAATATGTAACAGGATTGCCTGCAAGAATTGGATTCCCGAATGAGCATTTAGCTGCAGGTCATATTGAAGAGCTTGCCAAACCTACTTATTCAACCTGTATCGGTCTTATCCTGAAAGGATATGATGATTATGAGCACAACCGTAAGCAGTTTGAAACAGAATACAAAAAGGTTGAAGTGCCAGATGGTTTGAGAAAAACAGGTGCTGAAGAAGTAGCGGTAGAAGAAGAGGAAGTGATCACAGCCGAAAAAGTAAGACAACGCCGTGGGCTCAGCAATTTCTGGGGCAAGTTTAAAGATGGAATTATCGATCTGTTTAAAGAAGAAGAGGACAAACATTTATAAAACCCCCCTAAATCCCCCGGAGGGGGACTTAGGAGAGTTTTTAATTTAAAATGTTCTTTACTTAACCGTAGAAAATTTTCTAACTATTAAATAAGTCCCGATGATATTGTCGGGATTTGGAGGGGCTTCTTATGATTCATTTTGATCTGCCAAAAGAAAAATCTTCTATACTGAAGGTGATTGGCGTTGGGGGTGGGGGAGGAAATGCGGTGAACCACATGTTCAGCCAGCAGATTGAAGGCGTCAACTTC
>DASVNY010000398.1:0-5216 GCA_036383615.1 Chitinophagaceae bacterium | reverse complement strand
GAAGAAAGTTGAGAAATCAATGCCTTTGTATTTGGCCGATATACCAAATCCGTAAATGATCTCCGGCGATGTTGGATAACCAATAGGCGCCATGTCAAGACTGTTAATGACACCATCGTTGTTCAGGTCTTTGAATTTAATATCACCAGCCATCACGTTTCCAAATTGTGGCGGTGAGTTCATCACATCATAATCATCTACAAATAATCGTTCTGCTATATAGCCCCATTGTTGCTTGATTGGGCGTCCTACATGCAGTTTATACTTTTCATCATATTGTGGTTCTTCATAAACATCAAAGCGGCTTGTAGCATAGGTAAAGTTCGCACGGGCACTCAACAACCAATCTTTACCAAAATGCTGATCATAGTCTAAAGAAATATCAACCCCTTTTGAAGACGCTTCTCCCACATTGGCCTTTGGTGTTGAACCCTGCAAACCCATTGTAGCAGGAATTAAGCGGTCCATTAAGATATTGTAGCGTTTTTCTTTATAGATCTCGGCAATGATCTCCAGCTTGTTGAATAAACCCAATTCTAAAGCGAGGTTGGTTTTCTTTGCAGTTTCCCAGGTAATAAATGGATTATCGTAACGGCTGATAGAAATACCATTTCTTACATAACCACCATCTGTTCCAAAGCCATAACCGTAAGAAGAGTTGTTCATGTTTACGTTGGACAAATAGAAAAAGCGATCATCTGCGCTACCGATCGCGTCATTACCTACCAATCCATACGTGCCTCTCAGTTTTAGCTTGGTAATAGTGTTTTTGAACTTATCAAAGAATTTCTCATTGGAGATGTACCAGGCTAAACCTGCTGAAGGGAAGAAACCATAGCGCTCCGTTTCATAAAATCTTTCCGAACCATTGTAACCAAAATTGAATTCAGCAAATAACCGGTTGTCATAAGAATAAGTTGCTCTTCCTGAAACACCCATATTACGGGTGGGCAAAGATTTTTGCAGATCACTTGCATTACCTTCTAACTGGTTGCGGGCCGTGAATACTACCAGGCCGCTCACACCATGCTTATCATGAAAAGTGCGGTTGTAATTGACAGCGCCCTCAATATAAAAGGTAGATAAAACAGTTTTGCTGCCTTCACTATAACTTAAGTAATCAGTACCACCTTGTGGCACTACACCTGATCCAACAACATCTGGATTGATATTATACAACCTATACGTATTGGCAAGCCTGTCATAACCGGTAGCGGCATAATAGAAAGGATTATAAGAACGTGACACATCAAAATAAGCCTGGCGGTTGGTATTCATCAGGAATCTTACTGAAAGACCCTGTGTAAGGAAGGACATATCCTGCTTGCCTTCGATCTGCGCCAGCATTAATGAACGGGAATAATCTTTATAACCTTTCACGAGGTCAGCATAAGGATTGAGATAGTTACCCCTGTCGTAGTTTCCAAAAAGTATGTGATTAGTAAACTGGTGTTCTTCATCCACCGGGTAATAAGCCGGGAATAAAACAGGGTTGGTACGCATGATCTTTCTATACATACCGGTACCACCATCAATCGGGCCATTATAATCATCAAACGATCCATGCAAACGCACAACAAATTCAGTTGACTTGGTTACATTGATATTGACGTTAGAGCGCAAAACATAGGTCTTGAGATTAATGTTGTTATTAAAATTATTGCGCTTGTCAACTTTCAGGTTGCCGTTATCCTGGGAGAAAGAACCGGCAATATAATAGCGTGCGATTTGTCCGCCGCCACTGATATTAACGTTAGCCCTGTGATTAATGGTGTGATCGTTCAGCAATTCCTTTTTCCAATCGGTTGTTGGGAACATGTAGGGATTAGCTCCCATTATTGTATTATCGATCTTGCTTTGAAAATAGGGAAGCACACCCAACGGGTTACGTGTCAGCACTGCTTCATTATGCAATTGCATATAAGTAACAGGATCTGCCAGCTCAACTTGTTTGGTAGGAGTAGAAACAGAGGTTTCGTAACGTAGGTTGATCTTAGCCTTACCGCTCCTGCCCTCTTTTGTTGTGATGAGAATTACACCATTGGCACCGCGGGCTCCATATAATGCATTGGATGTCGCGTCTTTCATAATCGAGAATGAAGCGATATCATCCACATTCAAACGTCTCAATTCATCTTTGGTGAATTCGATACCATCAATCAGGATCAATGGATCTTGTTTATAACCGAATGTTGTTACCCCGCGAATAAAGAATTCAGCATCATCTTGCCCCGGTTCACCCGAACGCTGATAAGAAATAACACCAGCTAATCTTCCAGCTAACGCATTGGTCAGATTGCTCGAAGGTATCTTTAATTCGCTTGGTGAAATCGTAGTAACAGAACCGACAATTTCTCTTTTCCGTTGTTTACCATAAGCCACGACAACGACATCGTTGAGCGAATTGCTTGTGCGTTTCAACGTTACGTTGACAACATCGGATTTCACAGGGATCTCTTGCGGATCAAACCCAACCATGCTAAAGACCAGTGTAGCTACTTCCGGAACGTTTAGCAGGAATTTTCCATTGAGATCAGTGGTTGTGCCGATCGCTGGTTTTTGCTTCACGGAAACAGAAGCGCCTGCTACCGGGTTGCCTGTTGAGTCAACAATGGTTCCCCTGACTTCTTTTACGTTCTTGTTTGTTTGGGAGAAAGCGCTGTGTGTATTAAATAGCAACGCACCGACAAAGAAAAACAGCATCGCTGTTCTTAGCAGTTTATTCATACTCATGTTAGCAGTTTGCAATCATTGAATTATTGTTCAAAAAAAGTCCGGGATAAAACTATACGCCGTTGATGAAAGCTTCTACGCAAATCTTAACATTGTATTCAACAATTTTATCCTATAAACTTTGCATAGTTTTAAATGTATCATTTCAAAAAAGCAAAATGATCTGTAGCATCAATCAAATGTTATGATGCGAACAGTATCAAACCGGGTATATAGTATATATGCGACTTTTATAAGGGACATGTGAATTTCATCAGCCAGTTTGCATGGCTGAGAATGTCGTTGAACCGGGAGAATGTTACGAAACTCTCTGTCTCTTTTTTATCAGGGCTTTTGTTGTTTTACTACAAATCGTTTGACATCGCCTTTTACTTTCAATCTCGGGTGTACAACCATTGCACGATACTGATATTCTTTTCCGTTTTCCAAAGCTGGTAAGACAATATAAAAATTGCCTTCTTTATCTGTTTCCACCAATTCTGATTGTATCCAGGTTTTGCTGTAAAGATTTTCTGCGAAGCCGGCATAGGGCCTGTATTCAAATCCTGCTTTTAGTTGGGAGGCATTGCCTTTATTCACTACCCTTCCCTGTATCTTCACTTCCCCGTTTTCAATAACCGATGATCGTGTTTCCACAACAGGCAGATCCATTACAGGTTCTACATTTTCCAGCTTGACAGTAATAGGATTGGGCCATTTGTAATTATCATAAATACGCTGTGCTCTCGCTATAGAAATATGCAACCCATCGGGTTTCTGTTCAAAACGCGATGCAACATCCAATTGATTGGCATATTCGGTTACTTTATCATTTTGTCCAAGCACACTGATCTTAGTTTGCGCTGTTGTTTGAATTGAACCAATGACAAATTCTTTTCTTGCTCCTTTTGCCCAATCGGGGATCCCGGTAATCACTGCATACACTGTTTTCTTGTCTTTTGATGCCGTGAACCAAATATTTTCTTCATTGGTTATTATCCATGGCCGGGCATTTTCAATGACTTCATGATTGATGAAATTCCAGGCGGCCACTTCTCTTAACTCGGTTTCCAGTTCATAAGGGATATAACCATCCGGGTGCGGACCCACATTCAATAAAAAATTACCGCCTTTGGCTCTTGCTTCTACGAGCAGTTCAATTAACCGCCCGCCGGTTTTGATATCATCATGTGTAGGTTTATAATTCCACTGTGTTCCCATCGTAACGCAGCTTTCCCAAAACTCGTTCAATGCGGCGCCGGGAAGTGTTTGCTCAGGAGTATTAATAGCCCCGCGGGTGATCACAACATCAGGCTGCAATTTCCAGGCTACCTCTTTGCAAGGTTCTTTTGGTTCGCCATCAATGAAGAGCACGTCAATCTTTCCATATTGTGAAAACAATTCTGCTGTTTGTTTTCTCACCAGGTCATCGTAAGCAAGAGTGGTCCTTTGATCAAACTGCATATCGCCGCGTTTGATCAAAATGTTGTTGTCGTGCAGGAATTTAAAATCTTCGGGGGAATAATAAAATCCAACAGCCAAACCGGCTTTGCGTACACCAGCTACATATTCTTTCAACAGATCTTTTTTGTAGGGCGTGCTGGTAATTTTAAAATCCGTGGTTTTTGTATCCCAAAAACAAAACCCGGAGTGATGCTTGGCAGTGAATACAATGTATTTCATGCCCACCAATTTTGCAAACCTGGCTATTTGATAGGCGTCAAATTTATATGGGTCAAATGTCGCAGACAGTTCATTATAATAACGATTGACATAATCATCTGATGCACCAACCAGCGAATGACTAATAGTAATACCCAATTGTGCATCCACATTGAAATGAATAAACATCCCGAAGCCAAGATCACGCAACCATTCCTGCCGTACTGGCTTGTTGCGATTACCTGTCATACGATTATCAGTTTCCTCTTTCTGTGCAAAAGAAAAAAGAGAGATAGAAAGGAATAGTATGAGCAAGCATTTCTTCATTCCGGATATTAAAACGTTACCTGTACAACATCTACCAGGTCGCTTCGCAAGGCTACAGGCAAATCAATCACTAACTGGTTATCGGTATAAGTGTATTTTAATTTTTTCCCGCTCCCCAAAAGAATAACTGACTGTGGCTTGTTTGTCGTTTTCAATACAATGGATGTGTCTTTTACCGGCAGCCTGTCTTTCTCATACATACCCTTATTCTTGAATTCATGAATAGCAAACAAATAGCGGTAATTATCTTTTGCTGTTGCCGGCGCAGATGCCCATTCATCAGCAGGCAATTCTTTTACGTGTGTTACTGCTGCACTATTTATCTTCATCCAGTCTGCTACCACTTTCATGTTTGTGTAAACCGCATCAGCCATCGAACCATCAGCTTTCGGGCCAATGCTTGGTAAATAATTTACACCCCACGAACGCATAGTAACAAACTGTCCCAGTATAAAAGCATTGGAGCGGAAAGGAATACTGTTGCTGTTGGCCCAACTGTTTGTCCATGGGTTACA
>DASVNY010000397.1:0-4894 GCA_036383615.1 Chitinophagaceae bacterium | reverse complement strand
GCATAATCCAGCAACCCGTTGATCAGGTCCTCCATCCGCTTGGTCTTTTGAGGAATGATGCTGAGGTATTGTTTCATTTGCGGTGACATCTCCTTACCCAGGTCCTCCTCTATCCAATTGGTAACATTATGTATGCCTCTTATCGGTGCTTTCAGGTCATGCGAAACAACATGCGCGAATTTATCCAGCTCTTCATTGCGCCTTTCCAGTTCCTGAATATTCTTGCTAAGCTTATCAGACATGATATTGAGTGCATGCGACAAACGGGTCAGCTCGTCGTTTCTTACGTCGGTCATCGTTGCAAATTCACCTTTAGAAATATTCTCTGCAAGATGAACCATGGTCTTTATCCTTGTTGAGATAAGCATAACGATATAAATGGCGCTGCCAATACCTACAATGATGGTCAGCCCCAGGAAGAAAAAGGAAAAGGTATGCGTTCTGTCAATAGAAGAAGTAAGTTTAGCGCCATGAACGATCCGTAAAGCATATTCGCTCCTGTCAAACTCAAGGAACATTCTTGTGATCTCGTCATTCATTTTCTTGCCCACCTGTTGTTTCAGCTTTTCTTCAAACAACCGGTTATATACTTCAAAAGCCGACCCCGAAGTGGTCCTGTTCTTTCTTGCAGCGATAAGCGAATTAGCATACTCGATCCAGCGAAGATGAACGGTATAGATCGAATCAAGAATGGGCAATTGCTTAGTGTCGCTTTTCACCAGTTGATGCTGCTCACTGAAAAGCCCCGGCACTTCTTTTATTCCTTTGTCATAGTTGTCCAGGAAATTTGCATCATCTGTGAGCAGGAACCCGCGAAAAGCACTCTGCATTTCAATGATCGACTTGTGCAATTTTCCCGAATTGCGGATAATGGCCTCCGAATTATTCAGGAAAGCAGTGTTATCCCGCACTTTGACCGATAAAAGATAATTGGTAATAGAATCTATGACCGATAACACTACAACTATAGAAAATGCCAGGAGTATTTGTGAAGATAATTTCACGGGCCTTACCATTTTGAAAGATTAAAAAACTACAAACACTCAAAAAATAAAACTAAACAAAACTTCGGCGCCGGGTCATTGCTGACAGGACTGTAATGAGATTCTAATTCCTGATGCGGGGCGGGCAGGGCCATAGTTGGCAGCGGTATTGCGTAAAAACTTTGTTAAGAACCAAAAAGAACAGCCTGTTTCAGGTATCTGCGAAACCATAACCCGGCAATACTCGTCTCTGGTTGACCCTGCACCTGCTGCCGCTCGTATATATTGTTGGTATTGAATTTGCCTGAAGCAGGCGAATAGCTATTTTTACAAGATAAAAAACTGAACCTGAAGAAATTCAAGAAAATATTGCTCTGGTTTTTCGGTTCGCTGCTGTTCCTTATCCTGGCGCTGTATATTTTTATCCAAACACCCGTGGGGCAAAACTTGATAGTGAAACAGGTGACCAAACGATTATCCAAAGATCTTAAGACTGAAGTCAGAGTTGATCATGTTGATTTCTCGCTGTTTAACCGGATGCACCTCGAAGGGTTGCTGATAAAGGACCGTGCAAACGACACGATACTTTATGCCGGCGCTGTAAAGGTCCGCATTACCGACTGGTTCTTTTTTAAAGATAAAGCCGAGCTGAAATATATAGGGCTTGAAAATGCGCTGATCAAGTTTCAGCGAACAACGGATTCGGTATGGAGCCAGCAATTCTTATTTGATTATTTTTCTTCACCGGCATCCACTACCCCTAAAAAGAAAAAAGAAGGCATCTCCTTCGACCTGAAAAAAGTGGAAATGAAGAATGTCCGCTTTATTAAAAAAGATGCCTGGCTCGGTGATGATATGACCATTCAACTGGCATCATTGAACCTTGATGCCAACGAAATAACTTTTTCAGGGAAAAAAGTTGATATCAATTCACTCAGTCTTATTGAACCCTTTGTTCATATCGCAAAATATGGACGGCTCAAACCCCGTGTTGAAAGAACAATAGCAACAGATGACCCCAGAGCAAGCATTGATTCATTATTGCAATGGAACGCTGCCGGCTGGACAGTGCATTTGGATAAGTTTACGATCAAAAACGGCACGTTTAAAAATGATAAACAAACGGACCGCCCCGCTTTCCATTATTTCGATGGCCAGCATCTTGAGTTTACCAATATAGAAGCAACGTTTGAAAACCTGGACTGGATAAAAGACACGATCACCACGAAGATGAGCCTGCAAACAAAAGAACGCAGCGGTTTTGAAGTGAAGAAGTTTTTAGCCAATGCCAAAGTAACCCCTGTGGAAATGGCATTCGATCAGCTGGATATCGTCACCAACAATAGCACGATCCGTAATTACTTCCGGATGAGTTATGATGATTTCGGCGCTATGGATGATTTTCTTGACCAGGTGTATATGCAGGCTAATTTCGATGACTCAAGGATCGATAGTGATGATATAGCCTTCTTTGCCCCGGCATTATCAAAATGGAAAAAAGAGATCATTCTTAATGGCGTGGTGAGAGGCACAGTTACCGACCTGGTGGGAAGAGATCTTAGCATACAGGCCGGTCAGAATACATTCCTGAATGGCGATATTACATTAACAGGATTGCCTGATATCAATCAAACCTTTATTGATTTCAAAGCAAATGATTTCCGAACAACTTATAATGATGCGGTAACCATTGTTCCCGCCATAAGAAAAGTAACCAATCCTGATCTCCGCAAGATCCAGTATGTTCATTTTAATGGAAGCTTTACCGGCTTTATCCGTGACTTTGTGACCTTTGGTACTGTTCAGACCAATATGGGTGTTTTGAAAACTGACCTGAACATGAAATTACCGGTGGGCCAGGAACCCGTTTACTCAGGAAATATTTCCACTGATAATTTCAGGTTGGGGGAATTTATCAACGAACCAAAGCTGGGTGCCTTATCCATCGAAGCGGTTATCAAAGGAAGCGGTATCAATGAGACAAAACGAAATGCCGATATCAAAGGACTGGTACGTTTTGTTGACTTTAATGATTACCGCTATCATAATATAACCATTAATGGCAAGCTGAATAAAAAACTGTTTGACGGAGTCGCCTCCATCAATGATGAAAATGCTGAATTGACATTGAATGGAAAGGTTGACTTTAACAGCGATACTCCTGTTTTCAATTTTATAGCAGACGTAAAAAAAGCGAATCTTAAAAAACTTAATCTCACAGAGAACGATCTTGCTTTCAATGGCAAATTCAATCTTGATTTCGAAGGCGGCAGCATTGATGAATTTTTAGGCACTGCCCGTATCTCTGATGCTATGCTAACCAAAGATGGCAATCGTCTTCCTTTTGATTCTTTAGTGCTCACCTCCTCTTATGTGAACAATGAGAAAGTTTTAAAAGCAAGCTCCAATGAGTTTGAAGGCACTATCCGCGGCCAGTTCAATATTGTTGATCTTCCTGATGCTGTACTGTTGTTCCTGAATAAATATTATCCCGCTTATATACCAAAACCAAAAAGATTACCGGCCAACCAGTCATTTAATTTTGATATCACTACGCAATTTGTTGATGATTATATCAAGCTGGCCGATAGCAGTCTTTCCGGGTTTAATTATAGCCATGTCCAGGGCAGCCTTGACATGAACAGCAATTCACTGAATGTAACAGCAGATGTTCCTCAATTCAAATACAAGCAATACAATTTTGATGATGTAACGGTAACGGCAAAAGGTAATCTCGATAGTGTGTCATTAGAGGGAACCGCCAAGAATATTCATATCAATGACAGTCTTCGTGTGCCGCAGGCTATTTTCAGTTTGCATGGAAGAAATGATTCATCAAGGGTAAATATTTTCACGGGCGCCAGCCAGGCGGTTGATAAAGCCAACCTGAATGCATTGGTACTAACATATAACGACGGAGTAAAAATAGAATTTGAACCGTCCGATTTTGTGCTGAATGGAAAAACATGGAGCATTGATGAGAATGGCGAACTGGTCTTCAGAAAAGACACTTATACAAGCGGCCAGTTGGTGTTAAGAGAAGGCCAGCAGGAAATAAGAGTGCAGTCAACGCCGCAATCAAATGATCTTTTGGTTGAGCTAAAGAATGTGAACCTTGGTGATATTTCTCCTTATATAATGCCCCGGAACAGGCTCGAAGGATTGCTGTCAGGTAATCTTCGTGTAGAGGATCCTACTGATAGCTTACGGATCACTTCCAATAATATCACTACAAAATACCTGCGACTTGATAATGATTCATTGGGTGAAGTAAAAGCCGATGTGCTATATGATGGAATAACAAAAAAACTGACGGTAAACGGGCAGACAGCCAATGAAGAAAATTTTCTTGGCTTTAAAGCCGATCTTTCATTGGGCACTAAAGAAGAACAAAAGAACAATGTCATTTCGATGAGTGCAAGAAACTTTCAATTGAATATACTCGAACGTTTCTTAGGTGGATTATTTTCCAATATACAGGGATACCTTACCGGTCAATTTGATATCAAGGGAGATTTTACCAACCTGTATGTGGTGGGTAAAGGAAGGATGAAGGATGCTGGATTGAAAATAAATTTCACGCAGGTATTCTATAAGATCGAAGACACTGATGTTGAATTGCTCCCGACAGCTATCAACCTTGATGGAATTGTATTGAGAGATACAGCAACCGGCAACCCGATCTATGTTGAAGGCGGGATAACGCACAATGCCTTTAAGGACATGTTCTATAATATCAACGTGGCGACAAGAAAAAAAGGAACAACCGGTACGCTAAACAACCGCCCTGTCACTTTGCTACATACCACTTATAAAGACAACCAGCAGTTCTATGGCTTTGTGAAAGGAACAGGGTCCTTTACATTAACAGGACCTCAATCGGAAATGTTCATGGGTATCAGCGCCATTGC
>DASVNY010000396.1:0-4535 GCA_036383615.1 Chitinophagaceae bacterium | reverse complement strand
CGTCCATTGACCAATATTCCTTACTGCTGCCTCCCGTAGGAGTCGGGCCCGTGTCTCAGTGCCCGTGTGACTGGTCGTGCTCTCACACCAGTTACTGATCGTAGGCTTGGTGGGCCGTTACCCCGCCAACTACCTAATCAGCCGCACAGCCATCTTCAAGTGATAAATCTTTAATATTAAAGAGATGCCTCTTCAATATACTATGGGGTATTAATCCAAATTTCTCTGGGCTATTCCCCGCTCGAAGGAAGGTTCTGTACGTGTTCCGCACCCGTTTGCCGGTCGCCATCAACTGTATTGCTACAGTCATGCTGCCCCTCGACTTGCATGTATTAAGCCTGCCGCTAGCGTTCATCCTGAGCCAGGATCAAACTCTCCATTGTAAATGATGTTTGATACTGACATTTAAAATTCTCAAGAGAAAATTAACGTGTCAAATCTAAATTGTATTTAGCTTGACTTACCTATTATTTTTATTCCGATGACTATCGGAATAAAGTGCTATTGTTTCCCAACTTTCAAAGATCTTTTGGCTTTCTTTCGCTTCGCTCAAGATGACAATTACTACTTGATTTCGTTTTTGTCAGCCACCCGTTTTTTGAACGGGAGTGCAAAGGTAGGAGCCTGTATATTTCTACCAAATTTTTCTTCATTTATTTTTAAAAAATGTTGAAGCCTTCGGTGTGAAAATCAAATTGTTTTGTAAAGAACTGACCCCATTTTTTTGAGGCGGACGGCAAAGGTAAGGGTTCGATAGTTACCAGCAAATTTTTTGCCTTGGTTTTGTTCACATTTGCCTCACAGTGTATTCACAATCTTCAGAGAACTACCGCTGTTTTTCAAGCGGGGTGCAAAGATAAGGGTGCAAACTTTTCTGCCAAATCTTTTTTTGTAATAAAATTCATAAAATCAATGAAATAAGCCAGCAGAAAGGGTTTCAGGCCTTCAAAAAAAATCAATAGTTAACCGCTATAAGAAATAAGCCATGACCCGGCACGGCGAAACTGGCTTTTGTACAGTCCTTTATCTCAATAATATTCCTGAATTCTGGTAGCGAAAGTTTATTACGACCCACCTGGAGCATCGTTGCCGTTAACGCCCTCACCATCCCCCGCAAAAACCGGTTAGCGATTACATTATAAACCAGGCAATCATCCTCTGTTCTCCATTCACTGGTCAACAGGCTGCACTCAAATGTCTTTACCTGCGTATTTCGCTTAGAAAAAGAAGTAAAGTCTGTGTACTCCTTTAAAACAGCCGCCGCCTGCTGCATTTTTTCAAGATCAAGCTTATAAGGGAAATAAAAAGCCCTGTCCTTTAAGAAAGGATCCTTTCTCCGGTATATATAATACCTGTATTCACGACTGATAGCATCAAAGCGGCAATGCGCTTCCGCACCTACCTCCCTGATACCCCCGATAACAATGTCATCGGGCAATATCGCATTCATCTTATAAACAAACTGAGGATGGATCAGGGGCTCATGATCGAAATGGAAGAAGTTCTGAAGAGCATGCACCCCTGCATCGGTCCTTGATGACCCGGTTAAAACCACCGGCTCGCGCTGAAGTATCTTAAAAGCTTTCTCTACCTCCGCTTGTACCGTATTGGCATTCTCCTGCGATTGAAAACCGCTGTATTGGGTGCCTTTATACGATACTTCAAGAAAATAACGGGACATAGCGATTAATTGCGAAGCATTGCCTTGAACCGGTTTATATAGTACTCTTCCTTTAACTCGGATTGTAAAGAAGGGAAGTTGGAAATGTCTGAAACATAACTGTAAGCCTGGTCAAAAAACTTATACTTGCCGGCTTCATTCAAAAACAATACACTCAGGTTCCTGACCTGTTGCGAGGTAAAGCATTTTGCTTTGAAATATTTTCTTGCCTCATCCAGCATATCATCATCCGTTTCTGTTGCCGCCATAGCCTTTCGCAGTTTTAAAAAATCTGCTTCCTCAGCCACTTCTTTGCAATTAGTAGTGGTTGAGAGGACTGGCTTTGAAGTTGCAATTGTATCGGTCACCACCGGTTGTTTTACATCAACCTTTGGCTCTTCCTTTTTAACCTGCGCTAAAGCTGGCTGCGAAACAGTAGCCGTATCTGTTGTAATATCAAGAAACTTCTTTTCTTGCCTCGGCGCTTCTTTTGAACTAACAACCACTTTTGTATTGGGGATGAGTATTGATATTGTATCTCTTGCGCCGTTAGCAAACTGATCGATAAACGTCAGCCCAAACCCTTCAGTAGTTGAACTTTCCGAGCGACGTGTAACAACCGATGGTATATACTCTGTCTCTTTCGCCGGTAAACTATTGGGAGATGTTATATTACTGATCGGATCACCTGGTTCTTTTTTAAGCTCCTCCTTCTTTTCGGGCAACGGATCCTTTATTTCCGTTTTAGCAGGTTCTTTTTTTGCCTCCAGTGACGCTATAGGTTCAGGAAGCTTCGCAGCAATAGTTTCCTTGACTTCTGCTTTAGGTTGCTCTCTTAATGTAGCAATTGTGTCGGTCACAACAGGAGTTGCTGCAGGCTTTTTTTCCTCGATCTTCGCTATCTCGGTTTTGGGAGGAGTCTTCTCTTCAGTTTTTGCCGTAACCGGTTTCTCTTTTAAACTCGCATCATCCGCTGCCTTTGCAAGTATATTTGTAAAATCAGAAACATTCGAGGAACCGGTTTGCGTTGAGGCTTCTTTTGCTGATGATGCTGCCATCTGAACTGCCAGTGTTTGCAGATCAAATAAACCCCAACCCTTTTCCCCAAAATTTTTCAGCAAATAGCCATAATCTTTTGCTCTCACGGTGACTGTAAATTTTTGCTCGGGCCATTGCTCTTTAGGAAATCCTATACTCAGGTTATAGGTACTGTCTTTAAGTTTTGACAGAATTAAATAGCCGGATTCTGATGAACTATATACTCTTTCATTCATCCGCACGAAAAACGGTTGCTCCTGCTCCGTTTGCAGGTAAACAAAATATACTCTTTGTGAAAAAGCATTTACAGTAAGCACTGCAAAGAAAAGGGACAGAAGTAGTTTATTCATCCTGGCGGTATTGGGAGTTGGCACAAAAATATTGAAAGTAAAGCTACAACATCCTGTTAAATAGTATAACATCCAAAACAGCTCAACTTTCAAAAGCAATCGCTTGCTTAAATTTGCTCCTCTTAAAACATTACTATGCGTAAATTATTGTTGGGGCTCTTTTCTCTTCTTACTTATTTTGTAACAGCAGCGCAGTTCCAGGATATGCAGGATACATCCTGGAAAAAAATATACCGCGAAACCCCTGCCCGTATCAATGATCTTGTTCATACCAAACTGGACGTTAAACCAGATTTCAGTAAGTCGCATGTATATGGTAAAGCATGGATAACACTTAAACCTCATTTCTATTCAACCGATTCATTAACGCTGGATGCAAAAGGAATGGAAATAAAAAAGATTGCTTTAGTAAAAGGCACCCAGCAATCTTCTCTAAAATACAAATATGACGACCTGAAACTAAGGGTCCAGTTAGATAAAACATATAAAGCCGGCGAATCTTACACGATCTATATTGAATACACCGCCAAACCGGATGAATACGAAGCTAAATATGCCGAAGGCGCTATGCTCGGTATAAAGGGAATGTTTTTTATAAATCCCAAAGGCGAAATAAAAGATAAACCAACACAGATATGGACACAGGGCGAAACAGAATCCAGTTCTGCCTGGTTCCCTACAATCGATAATACAGCGCAAAAATCAACGCAGGAACTGACCGTTACCGTTGACAATAAATATGTGACCCTAAGCAATGGGAAGTTGATCTCTCAAAAGAAAAATACTGATGGCACAAGGAGTGATTACTGGAAAATGGATCTCCCCCACTCTCCTTATTTGTTTTTCCTCGGCGTTGGTGAATATGCTGTTGTAAAAGATACCTGGAAAGGAAAAGAGGTAAGCTATTACGTAGAGAAGGAATACGGCCCTGTAGCAAGAAAGATATTTGGCAACACCCCGGAAATGATGACATTCTTCTCAACGATTACAGGCATTGAATACCCCTGGATAAAGTACTCTCAAATAACAGGAAGAGATTTTGTCGCAGGCGCTATGGAAAACACCACGGCCACACTTCACCAGGAAGGGGCACAACAGGATGCAAGAGAATTGATCGATGGCAATCATTGGGAAGGAACCATTGCCCACGAATTGTTTCACCACTGGTTTGGTGATTATGTTACCGCTGAGAGCTGGAGCAACCTCACCGTCAATGAATCTTTTGCCAACTATAGCGAAACACTCTGGGACGAATATAAATACGGGAAAGATGCCGGTGATGCAACGAACTACCAAAGTATGCAGGGTTATTTATCAAGTGGCAGCGAAAACAAGGACCTTGTCAGGTTTCATTACCATGACAGGGAAGAAATGTTTGATGCCGTAAGCTATAATAAAGGTGGTCGTATTCTTCATATGCTTCGCAATTATATCGGCAATGAAGCTTTCAACAAAGCCATGAATCTTTACCTGGCCACCAATAAATT
>DASVNY010000395.1:0-8747 GCA_036383615.1 Chitinophagaceae bacterium | reverse complement strand
AAACATTGGTACCATTTCCCGATCAATGGAGTTTTCTTTCAAGGATGGAAAAGGTGAGCATCAAACTGCTGGAGGAAATATGTAACGCTATTCCGGGTGTCGGCAGCGGTAAAGAAAAGATACATGAACCCGAAGGTAATGGCGAGCTAATTATATCATTAGAAAATGCTCTACGATTAAACCGGTCAGCAATACCGCTTACACTTATCACTTTTCTTAAGGAAGTATTGAACTTTACTAATTCAGCATTTATCATCAAAAAGAAAGCCGGGAAGAATACTTTT
The DNA here is from genome assembly GCA_036383615.1 of Chitinophagaceae bacterium. Classification (GTDB taxonomy): domain Bacteria; phylum Bacteroidota; class Bacteroidia; order Chitinophagales; family Chitinophagaceae; genus CADEDV01. Next base: position 8,463 of record DASVNY010000395.1, on the reverse strand, counting down.
GGAACAGAACGTTTTTTCAGGTTTATAGAAGAAACTGAAAATGAAGTTAATTTACCAAGAGGCTTTGCAGGAAGGTTATTGAGGTTTTGTAAGGAAAATGGCATTGCTTACACCTTTAAAGACCAGAGACAAAAGAAAGTATTGACATCGTTTAATTTCCAGGCAACATTAAGAAGCTACCAGTTTCCAGCACTTGAAGCGGTAAATAAAAAGGAAATGGGAGTAATTGTTGCGCCGCCGGGATCGGGAAAAACTGTGATTGGATTAAAGATTATTGCAGATAAACAACAACCTGCATTAATTGTGGTTCATCGAAAGCATCTGATGGATCAGTGGATTGAGAGAATTGAAGCTTTCCTGGGATTCTCGCAACACGAAATAGGAAAAATAGGAAAGGGAAAATCAAAGATAGGCAAACACGTCACCGTTGCCACTATTCAAAGCCTGGCTAAAGAAATTGAAGAAGACGCAGCATTAAAAAATACATTTGGAACAATATTGATTGATGAATGTCATCACATTCCTGCCGAAGGATATAGAAAAACAATTCACCAGTTTAATAGCTATTATTTATACGGATTGACAGCCACACCCTTCCGCAAATACAATGACGGCAAACTGATTTTTATTCACCTCGGAGAAATAATCGCCGAAATTACAACACAGCAAACCGGCAGGTATAAGCAGGCTTCTGTGGTTGTACGAAATACCGATCTGGATGTGCCATTCAATTCAAAAACAGATAAGTTTGAAATTTTGTCAAGGATATTGGCACATGACTCTGCCAGGAACAAACTGATTTTGAATGACATCACCAACGAATTGAACAGCGGTAAAAAGGTAGTTGTTCTTACTGAACGAAAAGAACATATTGATTCGCTGCATCAATATCTCAAACAATCGTATGAGGTCATAACATTAAGTGGTGAGGATTCTGAAAGTAGCCGAACTGCCAAATGGAAAATACTGAATTCAGGAAATTACCAGGCTTTGATTACAACAGGGCAATTTTTTGGAGAAGGGACTGACCTTCAAAATGCTTCCTGTTTGTTTCTGGTATATCCTTTTTCTTTTGAAGGTAAATTAATACAGTACATTGGTAGAGTAGAGCGATCAGAGATAACGCCTGTTATATATGACTACCGTGATATTAAGATTGATTATCTCAATAAGATGTTTTTAAAAAGAAACGCTTATTATAGAAAACTGGAAAGGCAGGTAAATTTATTTGATGACCTCATTGACGAAGGTAGCACTCCTTCTGAAAAAAACACAACTGTAACAATTAACAGGAAAGTAACTGTCGCCATTGAGTCATTAGAGTTTAGGTATGGCAGCCTTACTTTTACATACACAGCCCCCGAATTAAATTTTCAAATTGAATTTGAAATTGACCATGGCGACATCCGCCCTGAATTCGAGGTTCTAAAGCCATATTTTATCAAAGCACTGAAATCAAAGCATATTAACGTATCTGTATATGCAGAAGTAGAAAATGGGCAATTGGTGTCTCAGTTAGCAACTTCTGAAGATATTAAAAAAATAGATCGGCAAATTATTGAAGGGGTTCGTTTTCAGTTTGTGTCAAAACCTTTGTTTGGCCGGATAAATTCTGATACAAAAAATAATATTGATCAACAGCTTCAGACAAGCCATCCTTTATATGAATCAGGTGAAGAACTGTTGCAAGACATGCTAAAGCATCCCAAATTCAGACATCACAGGCATTTGCAATACCTGGCCGATAATCATGCAGGACATTTAGTGAAAATTCGGTTTGTGTTACAGCCGTTTTCTTTTGTATTCCTACTGGAAGGAGTGGAACAATTTCACATAATCCTGGAAACGCTTGATACGGAAGAAGCCAGCTATCTGTGGCATTTCCCAAAAAGCATTTCCCATTTACCATTAAGGCTAAAAGAAATTGATGGACATCTTGGTATTATACGCAAGAAAGGCAGACAAGAATTTCTAACGGCTCCGCCGGAAAACTTCAGTCGCATTCTCCATGATTATTCCGACGATCAGAAAGGATTTATTCTTTGGAAAGATCTATTGACAGAAAAATTGGTTTGACTGCTATCCGAATGTTTTACCCTTTTCTCATAACAAATTGTAAATCAAAAGTAGCCTTGTCGAGGCCCGCCACCTTAAAGAATGTTTGATTGACTATAGGAACTGATGATGTGGTCAATCTTTAGAGCAGCAATCTTTTACGCTATATTATGGATAAACCAATACTGTAGTCACTATGATCTCTATTGCTAATACTTATATTTTATTTGGGGTGCTACCGTAAAAAGGATACCTTTAATTATAACAGATAGAAATACTTCAACATTTAGTCAGGATCAGCAACGATTCTTACTTTTCGGACCGGTAACAGTTTTTCTCCTCTTTTCTTTTTGCTGCTGTTTTTTATCTTATTTATTTAAATTCTAAAATTTAACATTATGAACATGTATGTGTCCAACTTGGGCTTTCATACCGGTGATGACGATCTGCGAAAATTATTTGAACCTTTTGGCCAGGTTTCTTCAGCCAAAGTGATCACCGACCGCGAAACAGGAAGGAGCCGGGGTTTTGGATTTGTTGAAATGACCTCGGGTTCTGATGCAGAGCAGGCCATGAGCAAATTAAATGGTAAAGAAATCGAAGGAAGAAGTATTTCTGTTACCGTGGCGAGGGAAAAAGAAAAAAGGAAATTTTAGTTATTTATGGAAGAGCGGTGTGCTCTTCCTTTTCATTTTGACATTAAAATTAATATGGCTACGATACTCCAAATCCTGAACGCCGACCGGAATCTTAGTTTATTCAGCCAGGGTCTAAAAATTGTAGGTCTTGAAAACAAGCTTAATGAACCCGGCCCTTTTACAGTGTTAGGCCCCGTTAACCTCGCTATTAACCGCCTGCTATCACTTAGCTATGAACAACTGCTGGAGCCCGCTAATCACAACAGTCTTCTTGATTTTTTATCTGGTTATGTTCTCATTGGTAAAAAGATGATCAACGATTTCCGGAATGAACAACAATTGCCGGCACTGAACGGCAGTCATGTCAGGGTTACCATTACCGGTGATGAAACATTTATCAATGGGGTTAAGATCCTTTCACGTGACAGGCAAGGCTCCAATGGGGTCATTCATTTACTTGACAAAACATATCCTGTAATCGAAATTAGCTAGCGAATATCTCTTCAAACCAAATTATTGATTTATGCATTTTCAGAAACAGGACCTTGAAGGCACTCATTATTACTGGGCCGAGCATACGGAGCAACTTTTAACCGGCCAGCCAAGCCGTCGCAGTTTTGACCGGTGCAATGGCAACCAAATGCTATTTCTCATCAATTTTTATGGCTCATTGTCTGAACGATTCACCTTGCTGGAAGGAAAAAAAATGGAGAAAAAGATCCTCGATGACTTGCCGCCCGAAGCCAAAAGCGAGCTATCTGTCTTCAACTGGCTCAGGGGTCATATTGCCATCTAAGCATTTCAAGTTTTAAACTACCAATGGCAAAGCAACAAACAGAAGCTCTTGAAAATATCCTGCAGAGTCATTATTCGAAAGCAGGTTCATTATGACTCATTTGATTCGGGTAAAACCTACTCCACTTCCACCCCATTAAATCAGAAAGAAACTGAAAGCTGTAATTTACAGCATAAATGACTTTGCAATGACTGATCCGGTAATTTCAATAACTAATAAAAAATGAAAGCACTGATCATAGGAGCAACCGGTGCAACCGGAAAAGATCTTGTTCAAACACTACTACAAGATCAGGGCTACAGGGAAGTTGTAATATTTGTTCGGCGTGCCACTGGAATAAGTGACCCTAAATTGACAGAGGTGTTGACTGATTTTGATAAATTGGAAAATGCAGAACGGTTCATTAATGGTGACGTTTGGTTCTCCTGCCTGGGAACCACATTAAAAACTGCCGGTTCAAAAGAAAAGCAATGGCAAATAGATTATAGCATTCCGGCAAAATTTGCAGAGATCGCCAGGCAAAACGGAGTGCCTAAAGTTATTCTGCTATCTGCTTATGGCGCTTCTGCAAAAAGTAGAATATTTTATTCCAAAATTAAAGGGAGCCTGGAAGATAAGATCAGCAGTTTATCGTTCGATCAGTATATCGTTTTCAGACCAGGATTGTTACTTCGGGAGAACACAGACCGTTTTGGAGAAAGGATAAGTGCCCGCCTGCTAAAAATGCTCAATCGTTTGGGATTACTCAGAAAATTTCGCCCGATGCCCACTCTTACGCTTGCTCAAAAAATGTCAAAGGCTCCCAGCGTTTTCCCTATGGGAATGCATATAATAGAGTTGGATAAGATCTTTGAGCTTTGAATTCCGGGGCTATCTGAAAAATAGTGGTTAGCATGGGCTATATTACGGGTATTTGACCGAGAATCAACTTAAAGCTAATTCCTGGCAAGGTTACCATCTTCCTTATTGACAAATACCTGTTCACTGGTATTTTTTACATTGAACACAAATCCCACTCCATAAATATTAGTTATACTGATGTATTCGTTATGACCAATGTATTTACGCAGCCGTGATATAAAAACATCAAGGCTTCTTCCTAAAAAATAATCATTCTCTCCCCATAACTGGGTTAGAATCTCTTCCCTTTTCAGGATGCGGTTAGGATGTTGAAAAAGATAATTGAGTAATTCGCATTCCCGCGTTGTAAGAAGGATCTCTTTATTATTGTCAATGGTCAGCTTGAGCAGTTCTTTAGAGAAACTTATATTGCCCACCTGTATTACCGTGATCTTGCTTTGATTATGTGATGGGTTTCCGTGATTACGCTTCAGGATATTTTTGATCCGTAAAACAACCTCATCGATCTCAAAGGGCTTTGTTATATAATCATCGGCGCCGATCTTTAAACCAAATATCTTGTCTTTCTTTTCTGCCCTCGCAGTTAAAAAAAGAAAGGAAATATTATCGTTGATCTTTAAAATATTACTGGCGAGGTTAAACCCATCCATTTCAGGCAGGCACACATCGATGAGTAAAATATTATACAGGGAAGGTGAGGACCTGAATTTTTTAAACGCTTCTTTGCCGTTGGTGCACCAGTCAACATCAAAATCCATTACCTCCAGGTATTGCTTCACCACATTTCCCAGGTCTATTTCATCCTCCACTAATAATATTTTTGGCTTCATGCAGTTGAGTATTATGAGGGGATGCTAATAATAAAGGTGCTGCCTTCACCGGGCTTACTTTCAACCGCTATTTCCCAATTATGAGCCTGGGCACTTTGCCTGGCATAATAAAGACCAAGGCCAAGGCCTTTGGCCTGGGTAATGAGTTGAGTAGAGCTCCGGTAAAATTTGTCGAATATATTCCTGATGGTTTCTTTGCTCATACCAATACCATTATCACCGATGCGGATCTGCAAATGCGTTTGCTTGCCGTTCTCGGTAGAAACGGTAAGTGTTTTTAGTTCCTTATCATTATATTTTAAAGCGTTGTCAAAAATGTTAAGCAGCATAGTAGTAAAATGAAATTTATCCAACGCAATTTTATCATTTACGGCTTCCTTATTAAAATGAAGTTTTACTTTGGTTCCTGCAAGCTTTAACCGGTAATCCAGCAAAATTTCATCGAGCAGGTCGTTTACATGGTAGTCTTTTTTATCGAGCGTTATTTTATCGGTAGCTACAATATCCAATACCTCATCTATCAACATTCTGAGACGGTCCGATTGCCGCTGTATCACATCTGTAAGGGGGCCGATATTTTCTTTCTTCTCAATAATTTTCTCGTTCTGTAAATTTTTATTTGCTACAATAATAGCGGCCAGCGGGGTGTGCAATTCATGGGTTATGTTATTAATGAAATCCGATTTCATTTCGGAGAGCTTTTTTTGCCTGAGCCAATTCCTGAAAGTGACAAAGAAGAGAAGCAAAATAATAAGAATAGATGCCAGCGAAAGAATAAACGTAAAGGTCATCTGCTGCAAAATGGAACTCTTCCTGCTTTGTGGCTCCACATACAACCGGAAACTTATCCTGTAGCTGTTGGGCTGTGTGCCGGTAATAGCAAGCCCTACAATTTTGTTTTGTTCGTTAAGATCCCTGAGCGTACCGCCGATCCTTATACCATCTTCCTCCTGTATCGAAGATTCGATCAACGGGTAACTGTCACGTTTGTCGTAAACAGTAACGTAATCCTCTTTTTCCAATACCAGCGACAAAGATTCGATCATCAGCCCATATACCAGTGAATCTTTGACATGTTTTGCTTTTCTAAAACATTGAAGGAACTCCTGTATAGATTCCTTTTTTCTAAGTTCCCCGAACAGGCTGTCAGATAACCGTTGTTTCTGCACTTCAAATGCCCGTGGATCGCTTTTATATATTAATGCCAGGTGATTCAACCGGGGGAGAATAAATGAATCGATAATGGCCCCGCCACCGGGAAATAATTTATCGTTCCTGATCAGCTTCGAATAGCTTTCCCTGATCTGCCCTTTCTCGCTAAAATAATAACGTTCGTTCTTTAGTTCGTAAGTATTGGAAACAAGGAAAAATTGTACTGCCGCCAACGTGAGAAAGCAGATCACTGAAATAACAATGTAGCGGATGATGGAAGGTTTCATTTTTACTCCTTCTAAGAAGCGATTTATTTCTGTAACAGGAACTTCTAAACTACGGAAACACAGGAGTATTTATTGAAAAAAATTAGCCGTTTAATTTCCGTTAACAATTCGTTTGTTGTCTGTTGACATGTTAAGGTGAATAGCAGAACTATTTTGTATGGGTTTTTTAGTAAATATCTGCATGATTATCTAACATCAAACAAAGCTGGCTTATGAAACAAATCTCTCATTCCCGCATCGGCATTTTCTTACTAACAACATTACTTTTTCTTATTACACAGGCTGCTATAGCACAAACCAGGACCATCACTGGTAAAGTTATAGAAGCAAGGGAAGGCAAACCGCTCGAAGGGGTAAGTATCCTGGTAAATAAAACCGGGACTCAAACCAAAGCAGATGGAAGCTTCAGTATTGAAGTGCCCACCGGCAGCAAAAGCCTGAGCTTCTCTTTTGTAGGCTACAAAGAACAAACAGTGGCCATTGGCAGCTCTGGCATAGTCAATGTTTCATTAGAGCCGGTTGAAAAACTTGCTGATGAAGTAGTCGTGATTGGTTATGGTGTGGCACGAAAAACAGATGTTACCAGTGCTATCTCCAGTATCAAGGAAAAGGATTTCAACAAAGGCGCTATCATTTCACCAATGTCGTTAGTACAGGGTAAAGTGCCGGGGCTGGTGGTTGTTAACAGTAACGGTTCAGATCCAAATGGCCAATCTTCACTGCAGTTAAGAGGTATTACTTCCTTAAAAGGCAGCACCTCTCCTTTTGTGGTTATTGATGGCATACCGGGTGGTAACTTAAATAATCTTTCTCCTGAAGATGTCGAATCTATTGATGTATTGCGTGACGGTTCTGCCGCCGCTATTTATGGCACCAGAGGTAGCAACGGCGTGATCATTATTACCACCAAACGCTCCAAAGCCGGTACGGCCTCTTTCAATTATGACTCCTATGTATATACAGATATGCCAAAGGACTTTCCCGGAATTTTATCTGCAGAGCAATACCGCGATTATGCCGCCGTATATAAACTCACTAATCCCACCTTTGTATTAAATGATGGTGGAGCCAATACAAACTGGTTCAAGAAGCTCACGAGAAATACCGTGAGCCAGGTGCATAATTTTTCTTTTTCTTCCGGCACGGATAAATCTTCTATACGGGGCGCTGTTTCTGTACGTGATCTGCAGGGAATGGCTATCAGAACATGGCGGAAAATTGTAAATACGCGTTTAAGCTTTACCCAAAAGGCATTGGATAATAAACTGGCGATACAGGGTAATATCGCCACTTCATTTCTAAATTATCTTTCTTCGGACAATACCATTTATGGCGATGCAATGGATCGTAATCCAACCTTCCCTGTATTTAACCCCAACGGCACTTATTTTGAAGACCCGCTTGATACTAAAGGCAACCCTTATGCACGACGCATGCAGACAGAGGATGGCGAAAGGATCAAACACCTCAATGGAAGCATCAAAGCCACTCTTGATATAGTTAAGGGATTGAAAGCTTCAGGTTTCTTTGCTTTCCAGAGAAGGGATGTGATTTCCTATTATTACCAGTCACGTGATGCCTTCCTTAGCCTCATCAATGGACAGAACGGAAATGCAAGCCGCAGTACATCTTTCAGCTATGACCGCACATTTGAATATACATTGGATTATGCAAAAAGAATAGGCAAGGATCATCAGGTCACTGCACTGGCAGGCTACAGCTACCAGGATTTTATGAGTGAAGACTTCAATGCTTCCAATAGAAACTTTCTCACCGACGCCATGAGCTACAACAACCTGGGAGCAGGGCAGGCTTTTGCGGCAGGCACTGCAGGAGCAGGCTTA
>DASVNY010000394.1:0-2724 GCA_036383615.1 Chitinophagaceae bacterium | reverse complement strand
ATGCTGGCCGGCACACAGGAAGTAGTGATATCGGCTGAAAAAGCCGCCTGGGGCGAAGGCGACACGACTATATAATTAGTCCTGACCTCTTCATCAATACCGGCCGCGTTTCTAACAATTAAACGAACCGTATAAGTGCCGGGCTGAGTATAATTTCCTACAGGATTGCGTAGGGTTGACAGTTGACCATTTCCAAGATCCCAGTTCCAGGAAAAAGGATTGCCGGTTGACTGATCAGTAAATTGAACATATACTGGTGCGCAGCCTGAAACCACGCTGGCTGAAAAATTGGCAACAGGAGTTTGCCCGTAAACATTCGCAGCAGTTTCGGTTAGGGTTATAAAGATCAAAAAAAATGCTTTCGCCAGGGTATAGTGACTTTTCCTCCTCACTCTCAATTGGTTTAACGGTTACGCATTAGCAGCTTCAGCTCCAAAAACTATTCCGGTATGTAAATAAGTCCTACTTGTTCACTGTTAGGTGAATGTTTTACTGCTAAATCCGGGCTGTAGGACGATCCTGAAAGCTTTATGTTTAAAGAGGGTTGCGGATTAATGAAGTAGCCCGGTATCAAAGTTTTTCGAGTCGCATTCGCTTTGTTTCGCCATTAATGTTCTGAGTGGCTTCTACAAAGGTCCAGCTATTGTTATCTATTTTCCAGTTGCCGTTGATCAGGTTCAGTGGATTGGTTGCTCCTGTGAAATTGGCCGATGTTGTCATCGTTGATGCATTACCATCCCAGGTACCGGTCTTTTCCACGCTTCCATTGTTAATTGCATCAACGGTTTTATTGCGATAATATTGGAACTTGTAAGCAGAAAAACTGGTTGTAATATTAGTCCCGTTGTGAACGAAATCCTTGACATACCATTGACCATCAGTCATGGCCTTCATAACCATGTCCTCGGCTATTTTTTCAATCATTTTTTTGCAGCCGCTGAATAAGCACAAAACGGATATTCCCACAAGAAGTCTTTTCATAAGACTGTTTAAGGGACACAAAATAGTCATATCCTGCTACTCATGCAAGGGCAATTTGCTGGTTGGATTAACTCTTTGTTACAGAATCCCTTTTTGAGTTTTAGAAGTGACCGCCTAATTTCAATATCATTAAAACCATCAACCTGCTATGAAACTGGCTTGCCTTTGTGTTCTCTTCTTTTTGTTTCATCACTGCCTTGCACAGCATCCTGATGAAAAGTTAAAGAACCTGGCCGAAGGAAGCCCGATCGAAAAAATTCATCTCCACCTTGACCGGGATGAATACCTCGCTGGTCAAACGATCTGGATAAAAGCCTACCTGTATTCGGATCTTCTTCCTTCCGATAAAAGCACCGTTTTGTTTGTAGAATTACTTAATACATCTTCAACAGTTTTGTTGCGGCAAACGCTGCCTGTTTCCAGGGCCGTATCACAAGGACAAATTGAATTGCCCGATACCATTTCGTCCGGGCAGTATATCATCAGGGCCTATACGGCCACTATGCTGAACCACGATGAGAGTTTTGTTTTTAAAAGAATGATCTCTGTTTCGGGAAAAAATAAGAACAATGCAGCAACACCTTCTCCCAGGCAATTACGATTGGAGTTCTTTCCCGAAGGCGGAAATTTTGTAGCGGGGCAGCCAAACACGATAGCTTTCAAAGCAACTGATGAAAATGGCTGGCCGGTGAATGTAAATGCTGTATTGAAAAATAGCAAACAGGAGATCATCACCCGGTTCTCCTCATTGCATGATGGTATGGGAATGTTTGATGTTGATGCGCAACCCGATGCCGGTTATTATGTTGAAATAACAGGCGACGCTTCCCAGCAAAAATATCCCTTGCCCCTCTCCGCTTCCAAAGGAATTGTATTTCGTTTATTGAATGCTCCTGGTAATATTCATTTTGAAATTTTCCAGCAAAAGAACGATCCTGTTTTCCAGGCGGCTTATATGATCGGGCAAATGCAGCATCATCCTGTCTTTAAACAACCATTGATACAGGGAACGTCTTCCCTTTCCGGTTTTATCAATACTTCCCATCTTTCTTCGGGCATTTTGCACATCACGGTTTTTAATAAAGACGGAATGCCATTAGCAGAAAGATTAAGCTTTGTAAACAATAAAGAATATATAAGAACGGCAGAGTTGACAACGGATAAGGTTAGCTTTTCGGCCCTCAGCGAAAATCATTTCCATCTTCGTTTTAAAGATAGTGTTAGCGGTAGCTTTTCGGTTTCCATCACCGATCCCGCTTACAATGCATCGGCCATAAGAGAACAGAATATCTTTTCATCCCTGTTGCTCACATCCGACCTGAAAGGATATGTGCATGACCCCGCCTACTATTTTTCTGCCGACAATGACTCCGTGAGAGCGGCGCTTGACCTGCTGATGATGGTGCATGGGTGGAGACGATTTAAATGGGAGCAGTTATTGAAAGAATCTTTACGGCCATTGAAATATAAGGACCCGGCATTTGCAAGCATCACGGGCCGGGTAACATTAGAAGGAACTAAAAAACCTTTTGCCAATAAAGAACTACTGCTTTATATCATAGGCGCAGATTCAAGCAGGAAAGTGCAGTTATTAAAAACAGATGAAAACGGGAATTACCAAATAGATTCTTTGATCTTTTTTGGCAGGGCCAGGTTGCTGCACAATGTAAATAATAAAAAAAAGCTGCTGGTTAATATACACCCGGGAGGCGATTCGTTGAACAGGCCTTATGCACTGCCTGT
>DASVNY010000393.1:0-1944 GCA_036383615.1 Chitinophagaceae bacterium | reverse complement strand
GTTAATGCTTCCTGTTTGAAAGCGTTCATTTTTTCTGTGGCATAGGCAATGCCACCGCTTTCCTCTACCTGGCGAATGACCCAGTTCACTTTTTCTTTATCACGGTTCTTATTCTTAATAATATAGATCATCTTCCGTCTTGTTTCTTTATCTACTTTGTTTAATGAATAGATAAGTGGCAGCGTCAACTTTTTTTCTTTGATATCATTACCGGTCGGCTTGCCTACATTTTCGCTGGCGTAATCAAAAAGGTCGTCTTTTATTTGGAAAGCCATACCCGTTTTTTCACCAAATAATCTGAGTTTTTCCGCAAGTTCATCATTTTCAGAGCCTGACCAGGCGCCGGCAGAGCAGGCAGAGGCCAGCAAAGAGGCGGTTTTGTTGCGAATGATCTCATAATAGATATCTTCTTTGAGATTAAGGCTCCTTGCTTTTTCCATTTGAAGGAGTTCACCTTCGCTCATTTTTCGTACGGCATCCGAAAGAATATGCAATATCCGGTGATCATTATTGTCGAGCGATAAAAGCAATCCTTTGGCCAGCAGGTAATCGCCGATCAGCACCGAAGCTTTGTTTTTCCATAGTGCATAGACCGAAAAAAAACCTCGTCGTTCTGCTGAATCATCTACAACATCATCATGGACCAGGGTGGCGGTATGTAACAGTTCCACCAATGAAGCGGCCCGGTAAGCAGGCTCATTTACCTGCCCGCAAAGTTTGGCCGATAGCAGCACAAACATGGGCCGGAGCTGTTTGCCTTTACGTTTTACTATATACCGCATGATGCGGTCAAGCATGGGGGTATGACTGCGGACCGCGTCTTTAAAACGGGCCTCAAATATCCGGAGCTCTTCTTCTATTAAATCAACTGGTAATTGCATGGGGTGGAAATCGGGGCAATTTACGCCGCAAAAATTAATTGATCGGCTATGCAGCAAATTGTAGTAGAAAGCAGACTAAGTAATTGAGAAATAATATGGATAGACCTAAATAATTTTTGCAAAAATTTGGTTTTTAACCCTCAAGTTATATTTTTGCTTATTATTAGGACATTGTTTCATAAATCTTAATCCTTCTTAGTTATGGCAAGCAAAAAGTATTTTTTGTTAATGGGGGCTATACTCTGCCTTTCATTGAACATGTTTTCGCAGGTGAAGATTGGAACTACTTACGATTCAACCCAGATTCCTGCAAAGAGAATGGCTCAGCATACTGAGTTTTTGAACGGAACCTATAATTTCCCTTCAAAACCCCGCAACCAGTGGGAGATCGGTGTTAAACTCGGTACCATGTATGTTAGCGGTGACGTTCCTTCACAATTGGCATTCCCAAGTTTTGGACTGCACGTTAGAAAAGCATTTGGATACGTATTCTCCATGCGCTTGGAGTATATGTATGGTACAGCTAAAGGCTTAAGCTGGTTACCTTCTGAAAATTTTGGTAAGAACACGGCCTGGCAGGAAGCGGGATACATCGCTCCTAAATTAGACAGGTCAGGTAGTTCGGCTGTTTACAGCGGAAGCCAGCCAGGGTCAACTATCAATGATATCGAGCCTGTTTATTACAACTACAAAACAAAAGCGCATGACCTTTCTTTACAAGGATTAGTGACGTTGAACAATATACGTTTCCATAAATCCAAGACCGGTTTCAACTTCTACGGATTTGCCGGTGTAGGTGCAACGATCTACGATACTAAAGTGAATGCACTTGACGGAGATGGCGGCAAATATGATTTCTCTACTATTTCAGGTGGTGTATATAAGAATAGAAAAGACACCAGGAAAGACCTGAAAGATATGATGGATAAATCTTACGAAACTCCGGCAGAAAACCAGGGTGAGCGTCGTCCAAAATTGTTTGGAAATACGCTGAAACCATCTGGAACTATCGGTGTTGGTTTCGCCTTCAAACTTAGCAACAGGATCAACCTTGCTATTGAAG
>DASVNY010000392.1:0-2415 GCA_036383615.1 Chitinophagaceae bacterium | reverse complement strand
GGAATAGTTGAATCAACTGATGCGATTGTAAAAATCAGCTTAGCGGGCATTTGTGGTTCTGATCTTCATGTCTATCATGGAAGAGAAACTGGCCTGGATAATGGAACGGTAATGGGACATGAGTTTGTCGGAACTGTTGTAGAAACCGGGAGCGCTGTAAAAAATTTTAGGGCGGGCTCAAGAGTGCTGAGTCCTTTTACTACTTCCTGTGGTGAATGTTATTATTGTTTGACCGGCCTCACCTGTCGTTGTGAAAAAGGAAATCTTTTTGGCTGGGTGCAAACCGGTCATGGCCTTCATGGCGCACAGGCGCAATATATCCGTGTGCCCATGGCCGATTCCACACTTGTTGCATTAAGCAATGACCTGAGCGAAGAAAAAGGATTATTACTTGGTGATATTTTTTCTACCGGTTATTTCTGTGCTGATAATGCTGGTATTACTGGTAAAGGAACTTATGCTGTTATTGGTTGCGGTCCTGTTGGATTAATGACCGTCATCGCCGCGAAACATGTAGGCGCTGAAAAATTATTTGCAATAGACTTTTCAAATGAAAGACTGGAAAAAGCAAAAGAGTTCGGAGCGATCGCATTAAACGCGGGTACGACTGATATTAAACAAACAATATTAAATGCGACAAACGGAAGAGGTGCCGATGCTGTGATGGAAGTGGTGGGCAGCAGCGAAGCTTTGCGCCTATCCATTGATATATTAAGACCAGGAGGAACTATTTCATCTGTTGGCGTGCACACGGCTAAGCATTTTTCATTTTCCCCGGTTGAGGCTTATGATAAAAATCTTATTTATAAGATCGGCCGCTGCCCTGCGCATTATTATGCCAATAAGTTGATCAGGGATGAAGTGATCCAGCGTTACCCGGCTGAATCGATCATTACCCACCGCTATTCATTGGATAAAGGTGCAGCAGCATATGATGTGTTTGACAGGAAACTGGATAATTGTATTAAAGCAGTTTTACACCCGCCAGCATAAGAACGTTTTTATTGAAACATCCACTATTATGAAATTGATTTTTTCTATTGCACTGAGCATTTCGTTTTTACTGAACCAGCATATTGCTGCGCAGGGTTGTGGTAACAGGCAATTAGATCCAAACATCGCTGGCTTTTTAAAGTTGATCGGGTATAAGGATCTTAGTATAGAAGAACTTCGCCGCTTACCCATCGAACAACTCAAGTATGCAGGGCTGCCGGTCATTCCCTATCCAAAAGAAGATGTCAAAAGAATAAAGATCACAAAGGATAGCATCCCCGTTTTAGTGTTCAATCCATTACACAAACAGAACTTACCGATCATTATCAATTATCATGGCGGTGGTTTTATTGCACCACTTATACCAGCCCTTGAAAATTCATTATGGCAGGATGCCCGATCTTATGAAGCGATTGTTTTTGCCGTTGATTATAGAGTGGCGCCTGAACATAAATTCCCCGCGGCTGTGGATGATAGTTATAATGCATTCAAATGGATCGCTGCACACGGTCATGAATTTGGCGGAGATACAAGCCGTATCACACTTCTGGGCAATAGTGCCGGGGCAAATCTTGTGGCTGTTGTAACTCAAAAGGCAAAAAAAGAAAACATCGTTCATAAGATCAAACTGCAGGTGATGAATGGACTTCCTGCCGACCTGAGCCCGCAAAACATGGAAACATCTGTTTCCTATCAGCAAAACGCAGTGGGTTATTTTCAAACAAAAACATTATGCTATTTCGCTGTTGAAACCTATGCACCCGGTCAATATAATAACCCGGAAGTTTCTCCCATACTTACAAAAGACCTGAGCGGATTGCCTCCCGCCGTGATCATCAATGCAGAATTCGACCCGCTCCGTGATGATGGAGTTTTATATGCAAACAAATTGAGATCGGCCGGCGTAAAAGTTTGGGAGAAATGCTTTGCCGGACAAATTCATTGTTTGATCGGCTTACTGCCCGATGCAAAAGAAGCAAAGGAATTCACAGCTATTATAAAAAAAGCCATGGAGGAGCTTTATCGTAAGTAATAATTCTTCTTTCACGAATACCCTTGTTTGAAAATTTTCTCCTGCAGATTATGCATGGTTAATCGGCGTGATCTGCGATCAAATCCGCGAAAATCTGCGGGAAACTCAAATCAAGCCGTTAGCCGTTCAAGTGAGTGCTGCCTGAGAATTGATTTTACTTTACCTTTGCGAACAATTTTATTGTCAATGAAAAATACTCCTTTCACTCAGAAACATATTGATCTAGGTGCGAAGATGGCCGCGTTCGCTGGTTATAATATGCCGATCTCCTATTCGGGCATCAATGATGAACATGCAGCCGTTAGAAAGAATGCCGGTGTGTTTGATGTAAGTCATATGGGTGAATTCATCCTGAAAGGAGAGAACGCATTGGATCTTATTCAAAGAGT
>DASVNY010000391.1:0-3541 GCA_036383615.1 Chitinophagaceae bacterium | reverse complement strand
ACCATTTATCGCGGTAATTATTATGAATATAGTGGTGATGAGTTATCATTTCCTGCAGGTAAGGAATGGCGATGGATCAATCTTACCAGTATCCGGTTGATGAGTGACCGGATGAGAGATATCGTAAAAGGAAATGACAGGACCGATGTGTATGTAAAACCGGATGCTGACAGGGCCAAGCAGGTCTATGTTTTTTACCGTGACAATAATGGTCTTTACAGTATTGAGAATTCAGATGGCAATAATCCTTACTGGCAGGGCGATTATGCTTATACGCATTTCACTTTTGTGCCGCCTGCAAACAGGGCCTATCCCGGCAGCAACATTTATATTTTCGGCGAGCTAACGAATTATTCGCTGGATGATTCAACAAAAATGGAGTTCAATAGCGATAAAGGGGTATATGAAAAAACACTTTTCCTGAAACAGGGTTTTTATAATTATTCGTATGTGACTGCACCCGACAGGCCCTCAAACAATCAATCGGTTCCTTTTGAAAGCACGGAAGGCAATTACCAGGGAACGGAAAATACTTATATGGTGCTGATCTATTTCAGACCTTTCGGCGCCCGCTCAGATGAATTGATCGGTTACGCCAAAGTCAGTTCCCTCACAGGATTCTGATCTTTACTTCGAAACTCATCTGTTGTTCTGTTCCTCTGTTCATCTGTTCCTCTGTTCCTCTGTTCTTCCGTTCGTCCGGGTTGCCTCCTTCGTCGGCAGGACAAGACCCCGAAAAATCCAGACTTCATCATCTATATGAAGTGCAGTTTCTGCTTTACTTCCTCTGTTCGTCTGTTCATCCGTTCCTCTGTTCCTCTGTTCGTTTGGGTTGCCTCCTTCGTCGGCAGGACAAGACTCCGAAAGATCCAGACTTCATTATCTATACGAAGTGCAGTTTCTGCTTTACTTCCTCTGTTCGTCTGTTCATCCGTTCCTCTGTTCATCTGTTCTCCGGGTTGCCTCCTTCGTCGGCAGGACAAAACTCCGAAAGATCCAGACTTCATTATCTATACGAAGCGCAGTTTCTTATTTACTTCATCTGTTCTTCTGTTCCTCTGTTCATCTGTTCATCTGTTCATCTGTTCGTTTCCCTTATCTTTGCGCCGGCAGGTCTTACACGACCAGCTCCTGCTGAACCCTCCCAGGGCCGGAAGGCAGCAAGAGTAGGTGGTTGAGCGGTGCGATGTAATCAGCCTGCCTTTTTACCTAATTTGAAAATGAGCCAATTTGAAAATTTGAAAATGAATTTCAGGTTGGCTCATTAATTTTCAAATTACGTTATCTTCAAATTTTCAAATCAGTTTATGAAATTCTTTATCGACACAGCGAATCTTGCACAGATCAAAGAAGCCAATGAATTAGGAATATTGGATGGTGTGACCACGAACCCATCCCTGATGGCCAAGGAAGGCATCAAAGGAAATGATGCCGTGATGGCGCATTACAAAACCATTTGGGAAATGGTGGATGGCGATATCAGCGCCGAAGTGATCGCAACCGATTTTAACGGCATTGTGGAAGAAGGAAAAAAGCTGGCGGCTATTCACCCCAATATCATTGTGAAAGTGCCGATGATAAAAGATGGAATAAAGGCGATCAAATGGTTTACTGATAACGGTATTAAAACAAATTGCACGCTGGTGTTTTCCGCCGGCCAGGCGATTTTAGCTGCCAAAGCCGGAGCCACTTATGTTTCTCCTTTTATCGGTCGTATTGATGATAGCAACTGGGATGGAGTTGACCTGATAGCCCAGATATCTAATATTTATTCTATCCAGGGGTATAAAACACAGGTGCTCGCGGCTTCTATCCGCAATGCTTTGCATATTGTAAAATGTGCCGAAGCCGGCGCTGATGTTTGCACCTGCCCGCTTGATTCAATCTTAGGACTGCTCAAACATCCATTGACGGATATTGGGTTGGCTAAATTTTTGGAAGACGCTAAGAAAACAGCTTAAACAAAATAGTATTAATAGAAATTGCCCCGCAAAAGCGGGGCAATTTTTTTATAACGATAAAATGTAATTGATCAGTTTCTATTCTTTTTGCCTTTTGACCTATTGTTAAGTATTTGATCATTGGTCGGCAGGATATCAGGATCAGGAATAGTTTTTATCCAGATCGTTTTTTCTATCCAGACAGCAGGATTGCTTTTCAGTACCGCTTTTACTTTCAGTTTAGGTTCTTTAAAATCAAAAGGAAGGATCAGTTCATTGCCTTCAAATTTTCCATGCGTGGAGCTGAATTCCAATTCTTTCGTGGTAAGTGGCTGCCAGCGGCCATCACTCATCTTTCCGTCAACATTAATATAATTATGCTGCCCTTTTTTCAGGCTGTCAGTATATAAGTGAAAATAAATGCTGTCCACCTTTTGAGCTCCGGACCGGGAAGCAAAAGCAAGTACCAGTATAACAAGTAAATATTTTTTCATGTATGAGGTTTTCCGTTCTTATTGACGGAAACATCATACCAAAGGTACGATGCTCAATTACCTTAACATTTTTTTGTTGACCGGCAACAAAGCTTAGTAAATTGCAGGGCTTGCTGTATGAAAAAAGCTTTCTTCATACCCATCTTGCTATTGATGTGCATCAATTATCTTCATGCACAGCATAATTGGGCATCAGAACGATCACTTCGCCCGGGTCCACCGACTGGTTTTTTTATTCGTTCTCCTGTTAAAAACAACATAATAGAATTACCAGCCGACGGATTATTGACTGGTTATGAAAATGGGCGGCTATTATTCAGGGGAGAGGTTAAAAAGCAAAAGCTGGTGGGAGAATGGCAAAGCTATTATCGTAATGGCTTCTTACTTGATTCCGGGTACTTGCTAAAAGGAACACCTCATGGTCAATGGAAACAATGGGATTCTTCCGGGCAATTGCGGGCCATTCGCCACTATGATGCAGGAAAGTTGCGGCGGGTAGAAACGGAAATGCAATTACAACATCCGAAGCGAAGTTTCTTTCCATTAACGAGTTTATATAATCAAGATCGCTCTGCAGCGCGGCATTATTTGAAAAGTGCATATTCATTTTCTTTTTCTTCGCAAATTTCTTTCCGATCGCTGCAACAGTTAGTTGAGCATAACGGCAAACAGGATAGCTATATACCAGTTTTCAGCGAATGCCTGCATCATGGTTTATACATGAATTTTTTTGCAGAAGGAGCCGTAAAAGATTCCGGATATTATAAAAATGGATTGAAAGAAGGTGTTTGGATACATCGAAACAAACCAGGGGGTTCTTATATAACCGGGGCTTATCGAAACGGGTTACGTTACCGTGAATGGAAGCAATACAATGCGATGGGGCAATTACAATCCCTTACTTTCTACAATAGAAAAGGTGAAGCTGAACAAACTAAATATTTCCGCTGATCATTTATTGTTTGCCTGAACTGTCAGGTTTAGCAACCGGCATGATCGGTGTAACCTGCAACGGTTGTGGTTGCAAAGGTGATACCTGTTGTGTTCCTGCTGCAGCTGGTTTGCTATTTAGAGGTGCACCAACAGCGATATCGCAACGGTGACCGG